>WUQV01000055.1 GCA_009889585.1 Candidatus Bathyarchaeota archaeon
CTACTTTCTCAGCCCACTGCTTAGCTATCTCAAGCTTATTAATCAACGTCATGTAGCCGTCCCTGCCAACCTAGACTATCGCCACGGGCTCTTATAAAAATAGGCTTTTAAAGGATTTGCTTCTCCATCCATGAATTTTAGTTTAGCCCGTTAATTCGGTTAATCCTTCTTCCAAGTTGATTGATGGCTCGTGATTCAGGAGTTTGCATGCTTCTGTACGTCCTTTTAAAGTTATGTTTGCTTAACGCTCTAGGTAAACTTCATCGCGGTTTTTGTCGCACACTAGCCTATACCTATAGATTATATCTCGACCTAATAGTGAAGGCATTCGCATGATGAGCAATTTTTCTTCTGGAGAAAGCTTTAACAAATCATGCACGCCAACGAATAATCGTAGCTTTTCTTGAATAACTTCTCCATCTCCAGCCCTAAAGAATAATATAGCATCTTCTATCACGTAAGTGTTAATCAATCCACCTAAGCCACCGATGCTTCTCTCAGCTCTTTTCAGCTTTCTTACGTCTATCCCAAGGTAGTTAGTATCCTTATCTAGCAAAGTTGTTACGGAGGCTCCAGTATCGATGTGAAGGTGGAGTAGCCTCTTTATTTTCAGGCTCTTTGATTCAATGGTAGCCCTTACGAAGGGGGCTGGAGGCTCAAACCTAGCATCAAAATAGCCTAAAATCTTCATAATATCAGCGTCAGCTTCTCGCTACTTACGAAGTCCACAAGGATGCGCTCTACAGGGTATTTTGCCTCAACCCTTTTCATTAACATAGTTAGCTCTTTATCATGGTCGACGACCTTTTGTTCGTAGATGGCTACAAATTCACCGTCAAACTTCTTCACCAATTCCTCATAATGCTCCTCAAACCAAGACCAGTTCTTATCATGCTCATCAAACAAGGCCAAGTGCTCAGACATCGAATTCCCTCACCATATGGAGATTCGCAATCACTTATTTATAAGTACGGCGAGCCAAACCGTAAGGCTGAAGACGTTTGGGTTGAAGGTTTGGCACGTTATAGAGTTTTGTTAAGGCTTAGGAGTTTTCGATGCCTCCTTCATCATCCATAGGGCGTGGTTAAGGTTTAGGGGCTTCGCGTTTAGTAAGGCCAGCGCCTTACCTACGTTCAATGATGAGTCTTTGGGCCTCTTGGCTTTCCACGACAATTCATCCGTTTTAGCTGGCTTGATCAGATCCCTATTTAGTTTAAAGGCCTCAGCCAGCCTTAGTGCGAACTCATATCTGCTAACTCTAGTGGCCCTGGCTGTGTGCAAGGTTCCGGTTATCTTCCTTTCCATGATTTCTAAGAGCATTTTAGTTAGGTTCGTGTTTAACGTGAGTGAGACGTATTGATCTATGATGACCTTAACCTCCCTTTCCTTCTTCAGATTTTCTATTAGCTAAGTGGCGAAGTTGAGCTTTGAACCTCCTCAGCCGTAGATTACGCTCGTTCTTGCAATGTACCAGTCTTTAGCGTGTTTCTTAACGAATTCTTCACCTTTCAGTTTCGTGTAGCCGTAGTAATTTATCAGGTTTGGTTCGTCATCTTCTATGTACGGCCCCTTTTCGCCGTCGAAGACATAGTCCATGGAAGCCTCGTAACGGTTTCGTAAACTCGGCTTTGATCGGTTAAATCTAGCTTGATGGTCTTGTGTAACAGCTAATGAAGAACTAAATCTTTATATACTTTTATATCTGATCGCTTACGGTCATGGCTTTCAACGGCTTATGAAGGCTAGTCCTTCCGATGGAAGGATTGGGCTGGCCTAAAGCCCTTGGGAGCTATGATCGGCGGGTTACCCCCCACTCTCGTGCTACCTCTGACAAAGATGAAGAGGTTCAACATACGGGAGGATACCTAGGGGATGAGCTAGGGCAAGAGGGCATAG
>WUQV01000056.1 GCA_009889585.1 Candidatus Bathyarchaeota archaeon
CCTTTAAAGCCTGAAACCCACATCGACAGGCTTACGTTTAGGATGAACGCCATCAAGCTCCTAAGGCTCGCCAAATCCTGCATGAGCTACGGGGAGCTATCGAGGTCGTTGGGCCTTCCGATGACCGTTCTATCTCAATACGCAAAGGGCCACGTCCTTCCGAATTACGAGCGAGCCCTTGAGCTTTCCAAAAGGCTGCTCGACCTATTGAACCTACGCGAAAGGGCCTTGGGTGAAGTAAGCCTTAATGAATTCGGATACGTCGATTACATTAAGTTAGTTAATAACATCGACCTTCTCTCCCTCCTAGCTATTGACGTAGAAATCGCTTTAGCTGGCAGCAGGCTGACTTGTATAATGCCCATAGATAGCGACATCATCCCCCTTTCAACGATCTTAGCCGACGACCTTAACGTCAAGATGGTCATGGCCTTTGAAGCAAGGGGCTTTCATAAGGCTGGCTTTATATGTAAAGATTATATCGTCCAAGGTAAGCTTATGACTTTATACATCCCTCGCGACATGATAACGAAGAAGGATTCCGTCTTAATAACGACATCCCTTCTAACGAACGGGTTGAAGGAGAAGGCAGCGCTTGAAGCAATCGAAAGGATACGCGCCAATCCATCCGGCGTATGCGCCTTAATATCGATGGGCGACGAATGGAAAAAGGCTTTAAACGGCGTGAACGTTCACTCGATTTTATCTATACGAAGAAGCCTAGGGGTTAAACCAAGTTAAACTAGGTTAAACCCACTCCTTTAACGGCTTGCGTCAAAGCTTCTCCTTCAGGAGCTTAAGTAGGCTTTCTAAAGCCTCGCTTAGCATTACGTCAAGCTCATTCGGATGCCTACGTTTAAAGTGCCTATACACTTCATCGCCATCGACGGGCGTTAGCTCCCCTTCCCTTTCGAATGCCTCGAACTCATGATCGCAATACGGGCACTTAACCTTGGCCATGCCTTCACCCTTTCCTACGTCCCCGTAGGTATTTCAAAAGCGGCAAAGTTAGCATAAAGAGGAACGCGATGGGGTTTGGTACGTTCACGGCGTAGCCAAGCCTCCATAGGTTTAAGTATATCGAGGAACCTAGGAACCCGAATCCAACCACGCGATGCACCCTCCAATGCCTATGGCTCCTTAACTGCTCCGATAAAACCTCCTTCGACCAAGTGCTCCATTCGGCAGGAAGGGTATGAACCAATATCACGAACGGGCCTAGCTCGAGCTCCCAAACCTTGTTACTTCCGAATCGAACGTACGCCAAGGAGACGTGAAAGCTTCCGATGCCGTAATGAAACCCTCTTCTATCATCTGCTTTCAATTCGATTGCCCCATCTCCATTATACCTCGAAGATTTTAATTCCTAACCTCTTCCTTAGGTAATAGTAACGAAGGCATAACGCCGTAAGCCCTATCACCGTTGGGAACATCAACAAATGCCCCAGCCACGCCACACTAAGGGCGTACGCGATGAGCATCCCTACGATTATGGGGGTTATGAAGGCGCTCAACATGAAGAAATCGAGCCTTTCCGCATCCTTCATCTCCATCTTGCGCTTCGCCCTTCTTCCGATAATGAGGAACGCAGCCCACGTCGCCAAGCTCGGAGGGGTTAGGATCAACCCAAGCCATCCGACCTTAAGGGCGATGGCTAATGCCCCCGCCGTAGCCATCGAGGATCCGATCGAGCCCATGGCTAAAAGCCACATCGGCGTTCGCGTCGTTTCTTTCATCCTCATCTCCAAGAGCAGGTTCGGATAGTTCTTACGCCTATGCCTCCAAGCGTTTTTCGTAAGGCTTTTCACCGCTACCCTCTTCCCAACGAAGTGTTTCTCCTCAAGGTAGTATTTCTCATGCTCCTTCTTAATCCAATCCTCAGCGTCTCCTATCTCCCAAATCGTAACCCACTTCCCAAACTTTGGTATGTGGTCTGAGCAATAAACCTCTATCTCATCCCTCCCCGTCAAATAGTCTCCGAGGTGCATTGGGATTATCATGCCGCATGCCTTACAAAACGCATCATAACAATCGCACATTCAACGAATCCTCACTTTAGCGCAATCCTTTCAACCCTCTCCGGATGGAGGTCGTTGGCCTTGACCCAGCTATCCAACAACTCCTCGACCCTTTTAACGTCGGGCAAAGCATCCTTTATTTCCGCTATCAACAGCTCCAAAAGCGCTTTCTCCTTCCTGCTTAACCCCTCTCTCCTGAAGGGACGCTTAAACCAATCGAGGATCGCTTCAAAAAACGAAACTTTCTCCTCTTTAACGTAAAGCACCACTATCCTTCACCCCTCTCGCGCCACCTCGATAGGCTCCTCGCTTTTCGATTCTTCCACATCTTTCATCTATTCATGACC
>WUQV01000057.1 GCA_009889585.1 Candidatus Bathyarchaeota archaeon
GAGGATGTTAAGGGCCCTCTCCCTCGGGAGCGTTAACGTCGGCTTCTCCGGCAATAGCCCATGTGGCCTGAATAGGACGATGAGCACCAAGGCCAGCCCTAGGAACGTAAACTCCAGCCATAGAGGATCAAAGGGCACGTATGGAGCGAGCCCATGCCTCCAGCCGATGATGAACGTCCTAAGCGTTATGAAGACCAGGACGCCGGGTATCATGCCTGTATGATTCCCGATGCCCCCTAACATCATAAACGCCCAAGGCCAGAACGTCCACGTCAACCTCGTGTACGCAGCCGCTGGCGCGACGCCCATGTAGATGGCGTAAAGCCCCCCTCCCATGGCGGCGATCGCCGAGCCTATGATGAGGCTGCGAGTCCCCACCTTCACGATATCCTTGCCGAACACCGTGGCCGCTAGCTCACAATCCCTTAACATCCTTAACGTCCTTCCAAATGGAGATCTGCTTAACATTTCAACAAATGCATAAGTAAAGAGTGCTATCACAAGTATCACTATGGTTAAAACTTCGTATCTATATCCGATTACGAACCTAAACGGATCAGGAACTCCTACCGGTATGGTCCCTCCTATCAATGGCTCCCAATAGTAACCTATCAACTGTAGGGTATCGCCGAACGCTAACAACGATATCCCTAAGTAGGCCTCCCTCAGCCTAATCGCTGGTCTTGATGTTAACCAACCTATGAAAGCTCCAAAAGCAGCTGCTATCGCCAAGTAGAAGAAGAAAAGCCCGATGGATAACCAAACGTTCGCGGCCAATGCTCTATTTATCTCACCTACGACTATAACATTTATCCTATCATCCCCATACTCAGGGCCGTACGGAAGCCCCATGGTATAGGCCAATATCCTGCCAGGGATGGCTCCTACGGCCATCGCCCCAGCTATCACGGCGATCAGCCTTCCGAATTGAGGTATGCCCGTTTGGCCTACTTCTAAGTTTAAGCTTAAGGTTATGATTAAGAAGACTCCGAACTCAGCTATTATGTGCAATAACAGCCCTATTTCTATCATCTCTTCTCACCTCCTAAGTGAAAGATCCCCTTGACCCTTATGAACAAGGAGGACCATGGGATCCCAGCTAACCCCCTCGGGAAGAACGACAAGGCGATGGCCATTATTACTAACGGAATTACGGGCTTATAAGGTAAGATCCACGGGCCGAATACCCTTGCAAGGGAGTAGATGCCTACGTACTCAGTCATTCCGACCACTAAGCCCCCTAATGCCGCTCCGTAAATGCTATACAAGCCCCCTAAAATGGCCGATGCGAACATGGCGACTATCACCAACCATCCCATGACGGGCGTCCCCGTCATCACCATCGCAAGGACAGCCCCGCCCATGGTCGCTAAACCGCCTCCTATGATCCAAGAGGCCGCGTAAACCCTCTCGGACGCGATCCCGGAGAGACTTGCTAACATGGGGTTCTCGATGGTCGCTCTGATGGCGATCCCGAACTTCGCCTTGGTTAAGAACAGATGGAGGGTGCTTAAGAGCCCGACCATAAGTATGAGCGAGA
>WUQV01000058.1 GCA_009889585.1 Candidatus Bathyarchaeota archaeon
CGTCATCAGCCTTTACCTGCCTCCCCTTAGCCTCCCCCTTCAACTGTACGTATATCTCATGTATCTGAGCCCCTCCGGTCGCGCCCAACGGGTTTCCGTCGGCCTTCAGACCTCCGTTCGTGTTAACGAACAGCTTCCGCCCGTTCAATTCGTAGTACCCCTTGTAGTCATCGCAGCTCTCGTAGATGTACCGCCAGGCCGTTCCCGCGCTAGCGAACCCTAAGTCCTCCAAGGAGGTCATCTCTAAGACTGTGGATTGATCGTAAACCTCGAGCAGTTGAACGTCCTTAACGCTTAAGCTGGCTTCTCTCAACGCGTTCCTCATGGCGATGCGGCTGGCGATGAAGCCGGCCCTCTCCTTTCTCGACGGAAAGGCGACGTAATCCGTGGCTGATGACGAGCTCAATACGTAAACCGGATCGTTCGTATAACTTAACGCTACGTCATAGCTCGCTAAAATTAAGGCCGTAGCTCCATCCGAGATCGGGGCGAAGTCATAAAGGCCTAATGGCCTTCTCGCTCGATTCCTTTCGTTTAACACTTGCTCAACGGAAATGGGCCTTCTATATTGAGCGTATTCGTTCTTCAAGGCGTGAAAGTGGTTCTTAACTGAGATATACGCTAACGAAACGTTAAACTTCTTTAACTCCTCGCCTATGATGCGATGTTTCTTCACGTACTCTCGTAACAAGAGCTCGTGGTTAGCCTCAGGCGTGCAACCTGCGTAATAACTCCACGGATCCTCTAGCAACATAAGGTCGTCGCGAATCTTGTCCCAACGGTCGGTCATCTTCTCAAACCCTCCGACGAGAGCTAGATCGTACCGGCCGGCTTCGATGGCATTACATGCGTTGACGAAAGCGGAGCTAAAAGACCTCGTAGCCTCCATAGGGATATGTAAATCCAAGAGCTCGGCGAGAAATCCCTCCTCTAAGCCCATTTTGTTCGTTATTTGCAGGAAGTAATCCGCTAGATAACAAGCCCCCAATTCCTTTCGCTCAAGCCCGGCGGAATCCAAGGCCTTAAGCCCGGCCTCTTCGATAAGGCACTCGGGTTCCACTTCATAATGTTCGCCGAACTTCGTTCGGCCGACGCCGATAATAGCCGGGCGAGAAGGGCTCGATCGCACGAAGTAAGATTTTCGATTAGCTTTTAAGTTTTGCGTATTTAAGAGAGGGGATGAAGTTTAACTCGATGTAATCCGATCTTAACACTCTCCACGACTAAAGTCGGGAGATTCTCGCCCTTGGCGATGCTTCATGGCATACCTTCAGAGCGAATGGCGTGCCGCCAGCCCGTCATCCTATCCCGAGGGGACTCAGGATTATCGGCACTTTCAAAGGGTGCGTCGTCCTGTTTCCGCCCTAACGTTAAGCCGCATCCCTTAGCTGCCGACGGGGTTAAAAGGCCTATGCGCGCTTAAGCATTAAGCCATTCATCTACGCGATTGAAGTCAGGAGCTCACCATGTAAGCCGAGGAGCTCGTCATTAATGCTACATAAGTGTTAAAAATAGAACATGAATTTAGACATTTTAACATCTTAAGCCCACAAGTCAATCGACTTAAATCCATCGATGATAAACCTTAAGCCGATTAAACATTCGACCTAAAGTACGATGGCTATGTTCGACGTACCGCTCGCCATCGCCTTCGGCGTAGCCTTAGGGGTTTTCGCAGGCCTTTGCCCTGGCATGCA
>WUQV01000059.1 GCA_009889585.1 Candidatus Bathyarchaeota archaeon
GTGCTTAAGAGCCCGACCATAAGTATGAGCGAGATGATAGTCGCCGCCCTAATCCCGAATATGTAGAAGTCATAAGCGCTCATCGACACCATCCTTGGATACAACTTGAGTACTTTGGTTAAATAGTCACAATAGATTTGTATAGTCGAAAGCAATATTAAATCATAGCCTAATGTTGACATCATCAACGTTACTATAGATGCTGCCCTTCTTAACAAAGGCCCATTAATACAAAAGTAACATATCAACCCTAACATCGCCCCGAAAAGGAAGGCCAAGGGGAAGTAATGATATGGGCTTCCACCGTATAACTTAACCCCAGTGTAAGTCACGTATAAGCCCCATGTCGCCATGCACGCATGGGCGAAGTTAAAGGTCCTCGTGCATATGAAGAGGAGCGTGATCCCACATGCCAATAGCGATAACGCACAAGCGTAAGTCAATCCATCAGCCAGCACTGCCGCCGGAATCATCTTCGGACTGATCTGTTCGAATTGACATTTAAGCCTTTAGGTCGCTCTAAGAATGAGGTCAACTCCGCGAAACGCTAATGTAGGAGGCTGGCCTCTCAATAAGGCGAAGATGAGCCGCAGAAAGCGAAAGGACGAAAGGCGCGCTCCGATGCCAGCTCAAAGCGCGGGCCTCCTTCGTTTCTTCGAGGAGGAGACGGAGGGCATTAAGATAAAGCCGGAGGTTCTAATGGCGTTAGTCGTAATATTCATAATCATCAGCGTCTTGGCTCACCTACACGCCTCGGGGATACTTTAATAATCCCTGCGCATACTCACACGGATTTCAATCGATTGCCTCTAGCCTTTTTAATTCTGAACGCACCCAAAGGCTTTTAACGTCTCCTTAAAGCCTCAGCTGAACCTCAGGGATTAAAATGGAAGGCAACGATTTGAACGAATCGATCGATAGGTTGACGAGAATGAGCTCCTCATTGTTCACCTTTCCAACGTTTAAGAGAACGTTGTTCGCGCTCATGCTATCATCCTTATTTCTTTGGCCTCTCTCAGCCCTTCTATCGACTTACTATGATGCTATATCCTCGTTGGCTTATGGAGCATCTTTACTTTGCCTCATCGTTTCATCAGATGCCATCTTAAGGAAGGCCATCCTTGCGTCCGATCCGATTTACGACTTTAGGAGATGCCTTGTGCTCTCGTTAATCTCATCGTCAGCTTGGCTCCTCCTCTCCTTCCTCGGATGGGCTTTGGAGACTGTGCTCAACTGGCGAGTTTGGGTTAAAACGTTCTTGCTCGGCTTTTGCGCCTCCGCCGCATTGAGGCTTGTGGCATTCTTCACTACGTCCTCGATCGGCCGCGCTAAGGCAGCTTTATCAGCGCTATTACAACCGATCCTTTTCTTAATCCTTTCATCGGCTTGGCTCAGCCTTAACGAATTGAGCGTAATCGCCTTTCGCTTCGCCTTAGCGGCGATCCCAACGTTAACCCTTGGAGCGTTAGCCTTCGTTCGTACAGTTGACGCGGTCGGCCGAAGGTCGGCGTTCGAAATGCCATCGACATCGTTGCTAAAGGCTTTTTTAGCTAGCTGGGCTGAGGGGTTAAACGATCCGATCGAGGGCATCCTTGAGGATCACGGCGAAGAAAGCGACGTTTACACCTCAATACTGACCTTTAGAAGGGCTGACGGAAGGGTTAAGGCCATGATAGTGATCCCATCGTTCCACCCAGGCCCTTTTAAGGATGTCGGTAGCAGCTCCATTCCGTTTATGATTCAATCGGCCATTGAAAGGGAGTACGGATGCTTAGCTTCCGTTCTCCACGGCCTATCAGGCCATGATATGGACTTAACCTCCAGGCGGCAAAGCGAAAGGGTGGTCAAGGCCATTCTCGAGCCCTTAAGCCCCTCGCCCCTCGGATCGATGGCCTCTCCTAGGGCTCAATCTAAAGTGGGCGAAGCGAGCGCGGGCTCTCAGATTTTCGGAAGTTGCGCGTTCATTACGTTGACGTTAGCGCCGAAGACCACCGAAGATCTGTCGAAGGAAGTCGGTGAGAAGATCCTTGTCAAGGCGAAGGAGCGAGGCCTTCAAGACGTCATGATTGTGAACGCTCACAATAGCATAGAAGGGCCTCTAAATTCGGAAGGCGCGATAGATGACCTTGTGGAAGCGGCCGTTAAGAGCCTTGACGCGGCCTTAGGCCTTGAGCTAAAGCCCGTTCGAGTTGGAGCTGCGAAAGAAATCTTAAGGGAGTATGGCGTTCGCGAGGGGATAGGGCCCGGTGGGATAGTCGTTATAGTTGTCGAGGTTGGCGATCAAAAGGTAGCGTATGTAACAATTGATGGGAACAACATGGTCCCAGGCCTACGCGATAAGATTCTAAAGGCGTTAAGCGAAGTTAACATCGATTGCGGCGAGGTAATGACGACGGATACGCACATTGTGAACGGCGTCGTAAGGGCTCCGAGGGGATATCGCCCACTGGGCGAGGTCGTGGATCACAACCTCCTAATCGGGTACGTCAAGAGAGCTACGTTAAACGCGTTGGACAACCTAGAGCTGGTCGAAGTGGAGCATGGAACTGCTGAAATCGGAGGCGTGAAGGTCGTGGGGGCTAAACAAATTGAGGAGTTGTCCTCGATAATCGAAAGGACGGTTAAGAGGGCTAAGATCGCGGCCCTTACGATATTTTCAGCCGTTAGCGCGGCCTCGATCGTCTTATTGTCGGCCCTCTAGAGTTATCGACGTTCTCCGAGGCGAAAGACACTATTTGCGTCGAGGACGATTGACTCGCGCCAGCCCAGATATCCCTTGTCCACCTGAGGGTCTTAATCGCCTATCCACACGGTTTCAGGCAGGTTTTTGAAGTGCTCATCGCCTGTGAGCACATTCGCTTTAAGCACTCTAGTTACAGCAAGCACTATCGCGTCAAAGAGGCTAGGATCTCTAAGCCCGTCCCTTTTTGCTACTTGTTTAAGCTCCTCGTAGCTCTTCGCAGCTTCAATCGCAACATTTACATCAACCGGCATTATAGTTGAGATCTCGATAATCGTCGTTAAGCGTTTAATAATCACGCTTTCCCCCATTCCTTCCCTTAGATATTTATGGGTGACCTCTGCTAAAACGATGTCCGGCGTATAGATTTCATAGGCCTTTGTTAGAATCTCCTTCGCTCTAGCTCCCTTTGCGCTTCCAATGGCAATTTCCGATCCTCACCGCGATCTTCCTCAGTAAAGGGCCTCACCCATCCCTTATCCACGCCAAACATTTCGTCGATTAGCCTTACGTAATGCTTCATAAGAAGCAACCGGATGGCCTCATCAAAGCTTTTCGCTTGCAGTTTGTCACGCAACCTCTCCAACATCGCTATTGTGTCTCTTGATACTTTGATAGTAGTGGTCTTCGTCAAGGACATCACGTACGAGGTATACTAGCATACTAGTATAAATTCTTTTCGCCTCTGCCGAGATCGCTCAAAAACCTCATGGAGTCCGCTTTTTCCGTTCCAATGGAACGGCTTTAGGAGCTTCAAAAGCCAGCTCAAGCCCTCATCTTGGAAGCATCCTTTGAAGGCAGCTCATAGCTTTTTATATCATTTCTCAATAGCCCAAAGTCGATGAAGGAGATCCGCATCCACGGACGCGGCGGACAAGGTGGCGTAACGTTAGCCGAGCTAATAGCTAGAGCGGCCCATAAGGAAGGTCGCTTCGTCCAAGCGATCCCTTACTTCGGCCCGGAGAGAAGAGGGGCGCCTGTGAAGGCGTTCGCTAGGATTAGCGACGAACCGATATTGATAAGGAGTCAAATCTACAGCCCCGATTACGTAATAGTCCTTGACCCACGCTTGCCGGAGGTTGTGGACGTAACGGAGGGCTTGAAGGAAGATGGCATGGTGATAATGAACACCAGGAGGAAGCCGGAGACCCTACCTTTTAAGGGCTTTCGCTTCGCAACGGTCGATGCGACTGGGATAGCTCTTGAGCTCGGCTTGCTGGTCGCTGGAATGCCGATAGTTAACACTGCCATGCTCGGCGCCTTCTCGAAGGCAACGGAGGAGGTTAAAATCGAAAGCGCGGTTCAAGCAATCTTAGAGCTATGGCCCGGGCCTGCTGGGGAGCGAAACGCGAAAGCCGCTCAAGCTGCTTACGAGCGGCTCACGATGTGGTGAAAATCCAAGGCTAAGCGCTTGCATGAAATAGCTTAGGAGCGAAAGCCTTAACCTAATGCCTTTAAGTTAATCGATAGATGGGCTTAGGAAGAGGGGCTTCACGAGGGCTTCGAGACCTTCCGCCGACGATATTATCCTCTCCAAAAGTAGGAAGCGTTGGGAGGACTGGGTCGTGGAGGCTCTCAAGGCCTGTAATAAATTATGATCGTTGTACGAAATGCTTATTATGTTGGATTTATTGTCCCGAGGGATGCATTAGTAGAGCTGAAGATGAAAAGCCCATTATTGATTACGACTATTGTAAGGGCTGTGGAATATGTGCTAAAGAATGCCCAATGGATTCTATTTTAATGGAGATGGAGGAGGTTTAAATGGCTCGTGTAGTTATCGAAATGGGGAATTACATCGCTAGTTATGCTGCGAAGGCAGCTAGGGTGAAAGTCGTAGCCGCCTATCCGATTACTCCGCAAACTCAAATAGTCGAAAGGATAGCTGAGCTCGTTGAAAGGGGCGAGATGGACGCTGAGTACGTTTGCGTTGAATCGGAGCACAGCGCCATGGTCGCTTGTATAGCGGCCGCGGCGCTTGGGGTTCGCACGTTCACCGCTACGTCAGCTCATGGGTTGACGTTAATGCACGAGGCGTTGCATTGGGCCGCTGGATCGCGTTTGCCGATAGTCATGGCCGTCGTAAACAGGGCCATGGGCCCAGGTTGGAACATATGGCCTGACTTCAGCGACTCCCTTTCACAACGTGACACGGGCTGGATTCAATTCTATTGCGCCGATAGCCAAGAAATCTTCGACACGATCATACAAGCTTACAAGCTTTGCGAGGATAAGCGAGTGCTTCTACCGGCGATGGTTTGTTTCGAAGGGTTCGTGCTTTCTCATACGTCGATGCCTGTGACGATACCGGATCAAGGCGATATCGACGAATTCCTACCGCCTTACGATCCGGGTTGGACGTTGGACGTCGATAACCCGCTTTCTCACGCGACGATAACGCCTCCTGAGTGGTACATGGAGTTCCGTTACTTAATTCAAGAGGCTATGGAGAACGCCAAGCGCTTAATTCCGATAGTCGATGAGGAATACCGCCGAATGTTCGGCTTTAAACATGGAGGGCTTATCGAAAGGTATCGATGCGAAGACGCCGACCTCATCTTAATGACGATGGGTGTTATGGGAAGCGAGGCGAAGTTAGCCGTCGATCGTCTACGTAACGACGGCCTTAACGTCGGCTTGGCTAGGGTTCGCGTCTTCCGCCCTTTCCCAAAGGAGGAGATCAAAGGGTTGGCTGAAGGGGTTCGAATGATCGCCACCGTCGATCGCCATACGTCGTTCGGCATGGAGGGCTTCTTAGCTACGGAGGTTAAGGCTTCGCTTTACGGTTCAAAGAATCCACCGTTGATCGCTGGCTTCATAGCAGGCCTCGGAGGTAGGGATGTAACGTTTCATGACATTGAGTCGATGATGCGTAAGGCTTGGGATTGGATGGAGGAAGGCAAAGTTGAGAAAGAAGTTGAATGGGTGAACTTAAGGTGGTGAAATGGCATTAAGAGCCCTTCCTAAGGAGGAGTACTTGCTTAAGGGCAACGCCGCTTGCGCTGGATGTGGCGCTATGATAGCCCTTCGCCTCGTGTTTAAAGTGCTTGGCAATCGAATAATCTTGGTAATACCGGCTTGTTGCACGTCGATCGTTCAA
>WUQV01000060.1 GCA_009889585.1 Candidatus Bathyarchaeota archaeon
AGTTATACATCCAAATCTAAATGTGCCAGTTTCAACTAAAGAATTAGCTCGAATTACAAAGGTAAATGAGGAAGCAATATTAAACATCCTAGCTGAGGATTATCGCGTTAATCCAGGCTTGTACATGAGCAAAGAAGATATGTTGAAGGTTGTGCAAAATGTCGCAGAGGAGCAACTTGACCTTATATTAACTTCATTAGAGACAAAAGGCTTAGCTAAGTTGTATAGGGACAAAAGAGGACGAATTACGCTTGCAAAAGCAACATATGAAGGGTTAAGGAAGGCAAAACCACTTGATTACTACAAGTGGCATCCTAGCTGGGTGGATAAGGCCTTATTGTTTTAAGGAGGTGAGCACTTGCGAAAGGTCGACTTGTTAATTCGCAATTGCACGATCGTGCCGATGAACGGAGGCCCTTTCGTAGAAAAAGGCCTGATAGCCGTACGCGATGAGGTGATCGAATACGTCGGAAGGGCATCGAAAGCTCCGCCGTTTAAAGCCGAGGAGATGATAAACGCCGAAGGAAAGGCCGCCCTCCCGGGGCTGATCAATTGCCATACGCACGTCCCGATGACCCTCTTCCGCGGGGTGGCGGAGGATAAGGAGTTGAGCATTTGGCTAAAGGAGGCGATATGGCCGTTGGAGGCCAAGTTAAAGCCCGATGATGTTTATTACGGCGCCCTGCTCGGCTGCCTCGAAATGATCAAGGGCGGCACGACGTGTTTCGCCGACATGTACTTTTACGAGGACGCCGTGGCTAAGGCGGTTGAGGAGTCGGGCATACGGGCCGTAATATCGGCAGCCGTGATCGAGGCGGGGGACCCGAGCGTGGGCGAAGCCATGTTAAAGGGAAGCATCGAGATCGCGAAGGACCTTCACGGACGAGCGGATGGACGCGTTATAACGCGGCTTGGCCCTCACGCCGTTTACACTTGTAGCCCAGAGCTCCTGATGAGGGTTAGGGAGGCTGCCTCTAAACTAGGCGTCGGCGTACACATTCACCTCGCTGAGTCGAAGGAGATGCTCGACTTGGTTAAGAGGAGGTACGGCCTCACGGAGGTGGAGCTGCTAAAGAACATAGGTTTCCTCG
>WUQV01000061.1 GCA_009889585.1 Candidatus Bathyarchaeota archaeon
GCTACACATTCAGCTTCAACAATAGCCTCGTTTGCCTTTAAATGCTTCTTAAGCAACTCTACTGCATCTGGATATTGGCTAGTTATATTTTCTAATCTTCTTGAGAATAATAAAATATCATCCTTCGCCTTATGTACTTGTATTCTTTCACCATCATATTTGAACTCTACAATACATCTTCCTCCAAGCTTCTCCAATATCTCCTCCGGAGAAGCAAGCCTTTCAGCTAACATAGGCCTTATCGGCTCCCCTAAGCATATCTTAAACCGTTTTATGCCCTCTAAACCCTCTTCTACGAGCGTTCTCGCGACCCTCCCGAGGTCTGAGGATATGTTATAAGCGCGTTCCAAAGGCTCTCGGGCCTCCTTGCCGCCTCCGTACGCAATCGCTAAGGCGTCCAACGCCGTCATATCGGCTACGCCCAATCGAAGCTTACCTGTCGCCGTTCGGACGATGTACTTAGCCTCCTTCGGAGTTGCCTCCGTCAAAAGGCCTGCTAAAAGCGAGACCTTGGCTTCTACGGCCCCTTCGCCAGAGGCCCTCGCTATCTTATCTAACGTCTCGTAAACCTTTTGTACTACCAACGGCTCTCGAAAGAGGGAGGCTTGAGCCTTTTTCGCCAAAAGCTCATAAACGGTTTCTCCTAAGTCCCCTGACGACTTAAAGTTAGCTTCGACTTCCCTTTCGCTTCGCCCAGTCGCCCTCGCTATGGCTCGTATGGCTAAACGCTCAGCTACGCCGAGCTCTACCCCCACGAAGTCGGGGTAAAGCTTCCCTTGAGTTAGATATACGACTTTATCGATGAGCTCCTTCGGGGCCTTCTTAAACAACTCGACGAGGTAATCCGTCATCTCCAATCTCTTAGTCGTCGCCTCGATCTTCTCGTAGGAATTTGCGATCAACGAGTACAGCAAGCGCGGCCTTCCTCGCCTTTTAAATGAAAGGAGCTTACATATTAAGCTCCTAAATGGGGCCCGAGGGAATTCGATCGGTCGTAGCGCTAAAGGGACCTCACGTCGCTGAAGAAAAAGCGAGATAGAGCTTAAGCGGATAAACAAGCCGTCGGAAAAAGGGCTTTAAGTTAAGGGGTGAAGGGCGAAAAAGAAAATGGGGCTTTCGCCGAGGCATTGCCTTAAAATCGATCGTAATGGACGATTTCGCTTAAGGGCCTACGAGGCCTAGGAGATGGGCTCTCGGCAGGATGGCCTATCGGCAAGATCGCCACCGGCCTCACCCCCTTAGGCACTTTTAACGCCTCGCTTACCTCCCTTTCGTAAAAGGCTCCGACCCAACAAGCCCCTAGCCCTAGCGCATGAGCCGCTAACAATAAGTTCTGCGTCGCTGCTGCCGTATCTTGTAAGCAATAAAGGCCGGCGCCTCTGCTCCCGTACCCGCGCTCCGATCGAAATTGATCGGCACAAACGACCACGACGACAGGGGCTTCCTCGATGAACGTTTGATGAAGAGCAGCCGCTGCTAGCTTACGCTTCACATCAGGATTTCTTACGATCACGAACTCCCAAGGTTGAATGTTCCCAGCTGAAGGAGCCCAACGGGCGGCGTCGATGAGCTTAAGGACGACTTCGTTTGGAACGTCTTGCTTCGTAAACGCTCGAACGCTCCTCCTGGTCTTTATGGCTTCGAATACCTCCACGTTAACCCCTGCTTATTGTACTCTTCGAGGCTTTAAATTATGTTGCTTAAGCTTCATCGCTGTTAACCCCATCAAGTCCGTTAGAGGGCGCCGTTTAACTTCATCCTTCTTAAGCGAGCTTACTTAAGGAGAACTCTATAGGCTAATACATCATCCTTCACCATGCAAGCGATTCTAACTTACCCTCCCACTTAGGCCCCTTCAACTGAGGAGGCATTAGGACTTCTTAACGCCTATCTTCGCCTTAGCGAACGTCATGAATTGTTCCGCTAATTTAAGAACGTCTTCAACATCATCCTTAAGCACCTCTGCCCTCGCTTCATATCTCGCTTTATTCCCCTTCTCTAAAGCTCTACTTAACCTCCTCCCCAATTCCCTATTAACCTCGCCAGAGAGTACGTAGACCCTTCCGAACTCCCCAACGATCCCTCCATGGCTACTAGGTAAGTCGTAACCATCCCAAAGGAGCATAGCCTTAACGATGAGTTCAGCCGCGTTATAAGCGTGATCTACGGCCCCTCTGTACATCTTATGGTCGGCGAGCAACCTCGCCATCTCGACGAAGGACTCGCTTAGCAACAACAGCTCAACGGCCTCCCTCTTCTTGACCTCGCTTCCATTCCCATCCCTATAAAAAATAAGGCCCTCCTTTCGAACCCTTTCGAGAAAGTAAGAGCTACCGCTCCAGAACTCCGTTATCGAAGCCGCTAAAGGCTCTATGCCGACGTTTAACTCAGCTGAGACTATCAACGAAGCTTCAGCAGCGGCTTCTTCAGCCTCCTTTTGATCCCCTAAGTGTAAGAGCATTACGTCGTAATCGCTCGACGGAGTAGCGCCTCCTTTAGCTTGACTTCCGAAAAGCACAACTCCAGCGACTTTATCCCCAAGCAGCTTAAGGGCTTCCTCTAAGAACCTCCTTACGACGAACGCGACTGTAGGGTCAAGCCCTTCGATCGAGGGGTTCATTCCTCATTATCGCCTTAGGACGGCATGATAAAAAGGGTTCTGAAGGGCGTCGTGAAGCCCTGCTTTCATAGATGCCTCTCTTCATCGGTTGGCGTTAGGACTTCCAATTCGTCGATCATGTCGACATCGACCCCCTCCAAGAAA
>WUQV01000062.1 GCA_009889585.1 Candidatus Bathyarchaeota archaeon
GTGGCCATGAGCATTGCGTAACAATCGGCCAGGGCCGTTCTAACCCCGTGTAGAAGGAGGCTCGTCGGGTCGGCGTCCACCCCAACGGTGGTTCTATGCATGGCTTCGCATACTTCACGCCATATTGCCCTTGGAAGAACCCCTAGCCCCTCGAATACCTCGACCCTCCTTTTGGTCGCGTACGCCCTTAAGGAAGTTCAACGTTTCGCTATGTGCCCTGCCGTAGTCCTCAAGGGCCTTTTCGCCGACCTCCTTCGCTATCTCGCTCATCTTTTTACCTTCGATTTCTATTCCAAGCTTTTTCGCAATTCTTTTCAACTTCTCCTGCTCTTCCCGATCAGCCACCTAACTCTTTCGTCGCTGAAAGCCTCAACGGCGGCCTCGAGCCTTTTCCTTAACATCTCGGCCTTCATTACTCCCCCCGCTCCTTAACGGATTTGGGCCGAGCTTCCTAACGGCTTCGACCATTTCTTCGACGACCTTCGCGAACTTCTCCCCTTCGGACGCCGATATCCACTCAAGCCTAAGCCTTTCCGATTGGAGCCCGATTTCCTCCAAACATTCCTTCAAAAACCTCATCCTAACCTCAGCCATGTAATTGCCATCTATGTAATGGCAGTCGCCTAAGTGGCAGCCGGTGACCAAGACTCCATCGGCTCCGCGTTTAAACGCCTCTAGAACGAACCTCGGATCGACCCTGCCGCTGCACATGACCCTAATGGGAATGACGTTCGGCTGATATTGAATCCTGCTTACGCCAGCGAGGTCTGCTCCAGCGTAGCTACACCAATTGCAAAGGAAAACCAATATCTTAGGCTCAAATCCCTTATCCATCATTTTCACCTAAGCGCAGCATCGATTTGAGCGATTATCTGACGATCTGTGAAGTGCCTCATGATCAAGGAGCTGCTCGGACATGAGGCAGCGCATACGCCGCAGCCTTTGCATAGGAGCTCCATTACCTTAGCCCTCCTCCCCTCCATTACGATGGCCCCAAACCTGCACACATCCTTACATAGGCCACAACCCATGCATTTACTTTCGTTCACAGAAGCTATTATGGCCTCGGATCTCACCTTCCCTATGGCCATCGGTATCGAGGCTCTAGAGGCAGCTGCATACGCTTGTATAACGCTTTCCGATACATCCTTTGGACCATGAGCCGTCCCACAAACGTATATGCCATCCGTTGCGAAATCAACCGGCTTAAGCTTTAAGTGAGCCTCTAGGAAGAATTCATCAGTCCCAAGTGGAACTTTTAACATCCTCGATAGTTCCTTTCCATGTACATGTTGAATCATAGGCGTTGATAGAACTATTAGATCACATTGGATTTCTATATCCATATGCAATAACACATCATAAACTTTAACCTTTAATCTACCGAATGGTTCATCTAAAACCTTCGGAGGGTTATCTAACGCATAATTTATGAACGTTATTCCTGCCTCCCTAGCCGCTCGATAATGCTCCTCAAGTTCCTTTCCATACGCTTGAATATCACGGTAGAGTATGTATACATCCGTTTCTTGGCTCGCCCTCTTGATCAATAAGGCATTTTTAATAGACGTTGCACAACATATCCTGCCACAATATGCCCTGCCATTAGGCTCTCTAGCTTCAACGCATAAGATCATAACAACAGCCTTCAGCATACCGAGCCTACCATCCCTTAATATTTCCTCAAGCTGAAGTTGAGTAATGACGCCTTCATATTTCCCATATCCATATAACCCAATTGGCTCATGCTCTATTGCCCCAGTTGCAACAATTATCGTTCCAACTTTGAACATAACCTCCTTCCCCATACTATCAACTATGATGTTGAAGTTCCCAATGAAGCCCTTGACGCTCTTAATGATCGTTGATGTTAACAATTCGATCCTTTTATGCGACTTAACAGCCCTCACCATAGGCTCTAAAACTTCCGATGCGGTTTGCCAAGTTGGGTATATCCTATGGAGCCTTTTTAGCATCCCGCCTACATCCGGCTCCCTTTCGACGAGGTAAACTTTAAACCCTTGATTCGCTAGGCGAAGGGCCGCGTTCATCCCAGCCACCCCGGCCCCGATCACCAAGGCCGCTGGCCTAACGTCGATTTCGATATCCTTCCGAGGCTCAAGTAGCCTAGCTCTAGCGACGGCCATCCTTACGATGTCCTTGGCCTTTCTCGTGGCCTCCTTCGGCATGTGCATATGAACCCATGAGCATTGCTCTCTAACGTTAGCCATTTCGAATAGGTATTTATTCACGCCAGCCTCTTCGCAAGTAGCACGGAAAAGAGGCTCGTGCGTCCTAGGCGTACAAGAGGCGACGACGACCCTATTGAGGTTGTACTTCTTAATGCCTTCCTTAATCCTATTAAGCCCTTCAGAGGAACACGTATATAAGTTGTCCTCAGCGTATACAACGTTCGGCAACGTCATAGAGTACTTCACTACTTCGGGAACGTTAACTACGCCGCCGATGTTAATGCCGCAATGGCAAACGAAAACCCCGATCCTTGGGGCCTCCTCCGTTTGTCCCACCTTAACGCGCCCCTCACATCGAGCTAACGTCATAATTTCCGCGGCCTTGGCCACGGCTCCGCTAGCCTGCGCAATCGAATCCGACACGTCCTTTGGCCGTTGGCAACAGCCGCGTACGAGACTCCAACTTGGATTGAGAACAGGTGGTGTCTGCGTAAATTATCTTGATAACTTCTGCGAAATGCTCATCCATACGTTGGATTGTCTTCCTGAAGCCTATTTGCATCTCCTTAATGGCCTTAATAGTTTCACGATGGGTGAAGTAAAGCGTGAGTCCGATCGACGCCACGGTGAGCAAGACCGTGATCAATGTTTTAAACAAGCTCCTCCCATCTACGCTTCTGAGGCGCTCCCTCACCGATGATTCACTAACTTATAACGCTTGCCTAGGATCTGAGGCATTTACAGAAGTCAGCCAGAAAGCCTCGCTCTTCGGAGCGGGATGGATGGCGAAAGGCTTAAGCGGCTCCTTTCTTCTCATCCCGTCGGCAGCTATTCCATTTATCCCTTAACGTCTCTTCGTCGGAGAAAATGGACCAAGCCCTCAACGTCTGTATTTCCTATCGAGGGTTACTTTATGAGCGTATTTATGGTTCTTAGGTATTCCTCAGCTTTCTTAAGCTCCTCTTCGACGTCCTCAGGGTCCAAAGCTCCTTCGTGAAATCCCAACGTATGCAGCTTATGAGCCCTTGCGTAGAACTTGTCGTCGACCCCTAATTCAGCTAACTCCGGCCTCTTCGCCATCAAGGCCCTTAACATGTCCTTCCTCTCCTTATAGCTTGAAGGCTTACCTAATCCGCTTGACATAAGGAGTAAGTCCGTGGCGATGATCACGGCTAACCACGCTTTCTCGCTAACGTCCCTGAGTAGAAGGTAGTCCCGCTTCCCCTCGAACTTTCGATATTCTTCACGAGCGTAAGCCAAAGCCTTAAACGCTTCATCTATGGACATATCAACGCCATGGGTATTCGAACGAGTCGCATAAAAGTCTTTCGAAGGACGTAAGGATCTAAGCGTCCGTAAGCATGGAAGCTGCTAATTAGCCCTCAGCGAAAGTGTGAACTACCCTCCCTATCGGAAGGGGACTTCCTGCCTATGTAGTTAAACGCCTATACCGTTTGAAAGTACTGACGTTATATAAAGGGGTGAAGATTTAAGCGTAAATAAGGTTTGACGTGCTAAATGCGCTGACATATAATGGCTACTATCCGCTTATCATATGGCGCCTATCTCTCGAAATCGTTAGAAATATCGCATTAACCTAGCAAAACTTAAATAATCCTACCGCTCGCCGTTCTTGGAGACGGATTTGACCAAAGTAGCCCTTGCGATCGAGAAGGCTGGCGAAATTTTAAGGGAGGCTTTAAAGACGGCTAGGGAAAGGGGCGAGGATAAAGAGATGTTCTTTAGTAGGTTGGCCAACGCATACGCTGAACTTGCTGCTTCATTTGCGTTAATGGAAGCTTATGGGAAAATAGACGTGGAGACCTCCCGAAGGATAGCGGAGGTCTTTAGGCCAAACATTTAGCTTTCAACGAAGCGCAAACGCCTTTTATTGACTTATCGACTAAGCGATTCATATGACCTCATGGGGCTAAGCATCGTTATGCAACATGCGAAGACGGTGAAGAGGTTCAAGAATATACATGAGAGGATTGTGGAAGGTTTGATAGTATACGTACAAAGCTATTAGAGAGATTTTATGAGATAATGGAGGGGCATATGAAGATGATGGAAATCCTCATCGCTGACGTAGTAATTATGACCTTCTTATCACTAGGCCTATCCGTAAAGCGGAAAAAGTCGCAAGCAATGTAGTTATTTTCTGATTTAACGTTATCTAAGCTCCTGACTTAACACTCATGAGAGGTTTGAAAATTTTCCCGCCTATCTTAACTAAAGGTATTTGCATATTTACCCAAAGAAGAGCTTTAGGAGGACGCCGATGAGCATAAGGATTATGGAAAGGAAAAATCGATTGTGGCGCCCGAGCGTCTTTTCGATAGACTTTATCCTCTCCTCGATAACCGCGAGGCGAACGCTCATTCCATCCTTTGGATCCAAGAGGATTTTCTCTAAGTTGACGATGCGTTCAATAATGGGATCCTTCTCTGACATGGACTTCTCCTAACTTCCTATCAATACGCTAATATAAGCATTATAATTTTTGATGCACACTCCTTTACCTTAGCTCACGGAGGGATGTCGAGGAAGCAAGCGACCGCTTCAAGCTTAAAGAGGTTTATAAATGAGGAGGAAGATGAATTGTTTGAGGCTTCTCCATGTCTCATGTTAGCGCTTTCGTAAAGGTTCAAGGCATGAAGGAGGAGGCTGAGGGGATAGCCCTCGTGGATGCTGGCGCTTCGTTCACCGTAATGGA
>WUQV01000063.1 GCA_009889585.1 Candidatus Bathyarchaeota archaeon
CAAGCCTGAAGACATATATCGAGTCTCGCATGAAAGCGTAGAACTTTTCAGGCCAAAATCGTCAACCTTAACTTGCCAGTTTTTAACTAAAACCCTGTGAAGTAATCTTAATTGCTCAACTGAATTCTTTGCTTTTAATACAATTTCTCGGTAGAAATCGTACAGATTTCTTTTGCACTCATCTGCAAGCTTCGCTAAATCTATGATTCCTCTGGTCATGGTTTTTCCCTGATGGTGGTCACCGCCTGATGTATCTAAATTGAGCAAGATAGCTAGTCGATCTAGAGTTTCTTTAATTGCTTTTTTCCGAATCTTTCAATAAATCGATAAAAGTCCTTTTAGCCTATGATAACTGAAAAATACCCTCTCTTCATATACGCTTTAAACTAAGTCAAGCTGAGCTATGTCACATTGATCTAGAATCCCCTTTGAAATATGCCGTCCGGTGAACGCCGCTTCCTCCCATCCTTTTCTTGATATATTCTTCTATCAAGAGCCATCTAAGTCGCTCTAATGCTTGTTCGATGCTCTAAGATGAAGTGAAAGCTATCGGTTTTATGTAGCTTCAATAAGCGAATATGCTACGCCATGAAGCAGTTATGGCGCATATTCTTCCTTTTGGCCTGGCTTAAGGCAAATCTCTAAGCAATTTATTCGCTTTTCCTTAGAAGCTCGGCTTTAATTGCTCGCGTGCCTAGCACAGCTACGATAACCGTAGTGGCAAGCCCGACGATCGTCAGGACGATCCCAATCAGCGCTAGGTAGATCTCAACTTCAAACTCACGCTTCATTATCTCTGAATATGCCCCGTAAATTCCTAGAATCGCACCAGCAATGATAAGCAGAATCCCCACGACCGCCGCAGCGTCGAAGTACCTCCAATACTTTGGTAGAGTCATATTCATCGTGACCAAAGCGTGATACGTATGTCGGATTCCATTATATAAGCGCTATAGCGTGCGTTAAATAAGCTTTTCTTCGATTAGCCTCCAGTTCTTCATTTGTAGCACGAAGCCAGTATGTCAAGAGCTAGGATTGTCAGAACGAAGAGGTAGGCAATAGATTACGACAATACTTAAGATGATGGAGGTATCCATTGTCCGCACGGCATCCCAAAGAAGAAGTCCAAGTCCTAGCCAATTGAAAACTGTTCTCTATTATTGCTCCAGTCCATAGTCCCCTAACAGCCACAGCCATAAGTATAGGTATTGGAATAATATGCTGGAAGGCCGCTTTCCTGACATTATGGCGTATTACAGAAAGTTCATTCTTCAAGTTAGCTACGGCTTAACAAATGCTTTCTGTTCTTCAGCTTTATTACTTCCCCTTAGCTTTGGGCATTATTGCTAGTATAATCGCTAGCCATATTCTGTATAGATATCTGAAGCGGGTGGCCATCCTCATGCTTATATTCATCTTCATCGTTATAATCCTATCTCCAGGCTTTAAACTCTATGATGCACGACAAGGCCTAATCTACTCACTTCTTCATGGTTTAGTGTTTGCATTAGTGTCGATAACTTTAAGCTTATCAGTCACCATAATATTCTTAAGCTTACCAATCATTAAAGAGTCCATAGATTTAATGATTCCTAAGCGATTCGGTAGATTCAAGCTGCTTGCAACAATTATAACAATTGTCACTACCGTATTCGCGCTAATTGCAGACTTAACCCCTTCAATCACTCAGTACCATCCTATTATAGGAGATGGATTTGCGGGCTTCAGGTTTGAGGCCCTTTTTGGGATTGCGATTTTCCTTTCATGCTTATGGACTATACGGGGACTGAAGAAGTCAGAAAGCTTGGTCTAGGGGTTAATCTATGAATTAATAAATTCTTACTAGAGCCACTTCTGGCAACTTTCTTTCCACTTTTCACTCGGAAGGACGAATCTTAATTAATAACAAATTTACACTCAACACATGAAGATGTTAAAAGAATAAATCCCCAAGTAAGCATAATTAAGAGTCTAAAGGAAGGATCGCAGTAAAAAGGAACGTTAAATTTGATCTTTAAACATGATCGTAGTCGGGGCCGTAGATCGTTTTTATGTCGAAGTCAGCTCGTCGCTTATCCTGACGAATGTCCTCACCAGCACCTCCACAGCCATGAATGCGACCTCTTTTTATCCATCCTTACGCGATCAGGGGATGACGTAAAAGGCTAAAGAGGGCGCGAAGACTTCTGGAGCTGCTTGCCACAGCGCGACTAGAGAGGGTTGTCTGCTGAATCAGGCTGACCCTTTGGGGATGTCGGCAAGAGGTCGTCGATGAACCTGCGGCGAGCGAGGCTGAAAAGCTTGAAAATGGTGCCTCTAGGCTCAATGGATAAGGCTGTATCGATGGGAAGTAACCAGCTTTGACGGCCCTTATGTATTCCTGGCTATCGCTTAAAATCAGCTCAGCCCTTCTAACTTCCCTGATCCTCTCTCAAGCTTTGTCCTCCAGCCCTTAGCGACGATTGTCAAGTCGATATCGCTATTCACTATTCCAACCGCCCCCTGCTACTAAGCCGAAAAGCATTACGCTAACGAGCTTCCTGCCTAAAACTTCACGCAGCGACTGCAGAACGTTTTGACGATCGGCACGTAAGCGGCATGAGGTATCCTTTCGACGCTTTCAACCTTAGGCGTGAGCGCAAGAGCCGCTTTAACCCCTCGGTCTTCTCTAAAACCGTGGCTCCTTTTTCACTTAGCTTGTACGCTCCGCCTTCTTTCTTACCAGCCCAAGCGACATCAACAGCTTTATCTTTGAAGCTAAAGTCTTCAGGTTGTGGACGGCCGACCGTAAATCGCTGAACTTAGCTACCTCAAACCCTTGAGAGCGGCTAGCAGCTCGTAAGGCGCTCATCGATCATCACAGCTCCGAAGTAAAAGGAGTGCTTTACTTAATGCTTTATATACGTCGTTAACGGGCTCTTTGGCCCGCGCTCTCGTAAATAGCCCCGCTTGCGAGTCAAGGGGACCCAAAGCGAAGCCGAGGAGCAACTCTAGCTGGCTACGTCAAAGGGAGTCGAAGTTAACTCGGTTAAGTTTTAACACTAAACCACGAGGCCTTTAGCCAAGGTTAAAAGGCCTTTTTAGCAAAGGCTTCCTTGAGTTTCAACCCGTGAATTTCAAGTGATAGGCTCATGGCCCAAGTTAGGAAGAAAGCCTTATTTAAATGATAAGCGCATGAGCTTGTGGTGAGCTCGTGGCCAGCGAAGTAGTTAAGATAAACATCGAGAGGCTTAAGGAGTTCGTTAAGGAGGCTAAGAGGCTTAAGGAGATTATGAAGAAAATTGAGGAGGGCGATGAGGAGATAACATCATTCGTGATGCTCGTAGCGCTTCTCTCGATCGACTCTAAGCTATCCTTAATCGACTCTAAGCTATCAAATGTGAGCTCGAAGCTATCGTATTTGATGGGGGTTACAGCCGTCATCATCGG
>WUQV01000064.1 GCA_009889585.1 Candidatus Bathyarchaeota archaeon
CAACTCTTCAACATCTGGATTAACCATGGCCATCGAAATAACGATGTGGAAGAGCGCATAAATACCTTACCATAAGAATCGGGCTGAATGCTGGGCCACAAGAGCCTCGAGATAAATATGCTACTCTCATAAAGTTCCACACCGTCGATTATTCAGTTTTTTCTGATTTATCAGAAAAGCTTAAATACTCGGATTGTTCTATTTCTGTAGGGTGGTGTACGTTGGCCTCCGAGCTGGCTAAGTCTGAGGTATGTTGTGCGATTGGGGACGGACCTCAGGCAAGCTTGCCGTCTTCGACCGCTGGGTCTGGAGTATGTTGTGAGGTCGGGCTTAAGGGCCGTTGCTCGATCGAAGCCATAGTACCAGTCGATGAAAAGGGCCAAATAGTATTGCCGAAGGGGTTAAGGGATAGTGTCGAGATAAAGGCCGGGGACAAGTTAGCCGTCGTTTTATGTAGAGGGGAAGGAGGAGCCTGCTGTATCCTCCTAATGAGGGCTGAGGATCTTAAGGAAAGCTTAAAGAAGGCCCTCGGGCCCATGTTCGAAGAGCTTTTGCGTTAAGCATTAAACTACGTGGCCATTGCCCACGCTCTTCCCCATTTTTCGGTTTCCCGCTTGTTTAGGCCTTCTTCGCATCTAAGCCATGCTCCATAAGGGCGCGATGCTCGATTGAGCGAGCCGCTTGAAGCTTCGTGAGGCTAATGAGTAATGAGGCGCTGGATCGTCCCTGCGTAGTAATAATTGTGATAGCCTTAAGCAAGGAAGAGGCCGAGAGAATCACGAGGTGTCTTCTTGACGAAAGGTTAATCGCGTATACGAACATTATCAGCTTTCAAGATAAGGCTGTGTTAGGTAATCAACTAATGCCTCTTTTAAAGGTCTAAAGATCAATCATCACTTCGCTCTTGAGCCCATTTATACTGTAGATATACTTAAACCTCCTAGCCGATTATTTTCATCATGATAATAAACCTCTAATAGTTCCATTGTTATTGCTTATCTAAAGCTTTAAGCTTCTTAAGCTTCAGATTTACGCTCTTCACACTTACGCTTCCTAACCTCTCGACTTACTAAATAACCCCTTGCATAAGCTGCTGCCATAGCTAATATAAAGCCTCTTTCATCTCCTTCTACGAAGATCCTCTTCCCGAGCTCGTAAGCCCTCTCTGCTTCCTCTATCGTCACTAAGTCTACATCCCTAGAGAGGAACTCCCTTACGAATTTAAGCTCCTCCTCGCTCAAAGGATCGATAAGAGGCGTAACGTATACGCGAAATAAGCCCTCCGCCCTCTTCATAAGGTACTCCGACTCGGATCTCTCTAAAAGGCCCTTTAAGGATAGGAAGTCGAGGACCATCCTCTGCACCTCGGCCGATGCTAAAGCGAGCGACCTGAGCGTTCTCTCGATCCCAGCAAACCTTCCCTCGATTTGCTTAAACCTACCCTCAAATCTTTCTTCGATTCGTTTAAATCTTTCATCGATTTGTTCAAACCTCCCTTCGATTCGTTCGAACTTTCGGCCGAGCCAATAGGCTAGGACGGCTACGGATACTATTATGCTGACGATGATCGTTATGGCGCTTAAGATTATTTCAACGATCATCCGTATAGCGCTCCTATGGTAAGGACGTACGGCCGCAAATTTAAACTTTGTTCAAAATTCTTATCCGTCTAGCTAATGGGTAAGGCTTTAAAGCCAAGTTACGTCAAGATTAAGCGAATGATGGGCTGAAGGGCCCTCCTAAGTCGATCTAAAGAGATCGACATCTCAAGGTAAGGCGATGTTACTCCATCCTTCACGCTACCCGTTTAAGTTTTTGAAGAACGGCGGGTTCAAGCGGCTCCTTAAATCGCGCTTTCTAACGGTTCGTTCGAAATGAGAATTATCGTCGAATGGTAAGACTTGAATTTAGGTAAAGTTTTTATGCTTTAATAGCCTAGCTTTATTAGGTGATGGGATGCCATTTATACAAGTCCATTTATTAGCCGGAAGAAGTAAGGAACAATTCGAAGACTTAGCCAAGGGCATTACTGAAGTAGTCGTTAAAGTCTTAGGCGTAGCTCCTGAGAGCGTTTGGATAGAGTTTATAGAAATGCCTAAAGATAGGTTTTCTATCTCTGGAGTCCTATATGAAAATCTAAAGAAGTGAATAAGTTATGTTAAAAGCCCTTATAAGGCTAGTTGAAAGAGGAGCTTGTAAAGACGAAGTCCTACGTCTACTTCTGATGTAGGAAGGCTATTGGGAATTCCTCAATGGTCTGCTCTAAGGCTCTTGAGGAGTCTAGAGGGCTACTTCCTCGTAAGGAGGAGCGCCAATAGAAGATAGGCTGAAGTAATGTTGACATAAGAAAGACGTAAAAGTCCTTAAGGAAGCTCTTCACAACTCTAGCATTTCCTCTAGAAGAGGAGAACGTTAGACTAATTGAGTTAACAATTTTACCCTCGTCTTTCTTCTTTCACTCTATTGTCTGTTTAACCAAGTTAGTTGTGCTATAGTATACAATTATATCAGCCTTCCTTATGGGGAAGAAAGAACCTTATAAGATGAGTTTACGTCATATTTCAGGCCATGTAAATACATAGTTATTTAATTTTAATGGAAAACGCTGTTTTCTAGATCGTTTTCATAAGGAAAAAGTTAAAATGCTTGAAGCCTAAGGCCTTCATACAATCGACGCTAGGCCGGTGTGAGAGGCTCACGTTTTAGTTTCGGGCAAGGCCGGTCTTTACATTGACTGCAATGGACTATTCCCTTTTGTGCAGCACAATCTTTTAACGAATTTACTCTCGCTTCCTCGCTTTTCAGCCACCTTTCTAAGCCAATCTTCTTCATCCTTTTAAGACTCTTCACTACCTCATTGTACCATTCTAGCGTTTCGAAGAACTCGTTAAATTTTTTACATGGAAACTCGTGGCATTGATGGCAAAAATCGAGCCTTCTGTCATTTATGCAACACTCATAAATTCCACAAATTTTTCGATAGCGGAGGCATTCTCCAACACCAGACCTGCAACCTTGGCATGTGCCCCTTTGAAAGCCTAAACACTCGCCACAATATAGCCCGCAAGGAGCCGCCAACCAACTTATAGACATGTTTTCCCGCTTACCAGTGGAGATGCTTGATGTATATATAATTTAAGCTATGTAGCGAGAACGCTTGCGGAATTCTTGAAATCGGAAAATCGCGTTGGCAATTAAAAGGGAATGACTTAGATAAACCTCATGAATTGGTGAAAAGCGTCACAGTCGAGTGATATACAGCAAGGAGTTATCATTAAGTTAAGGGGAACCTTAGTAACCCTTATCGTATCTCGCGGGTGAGCGTATGATCTCTACTATTACGGTTGTTCCAAGCCCTTAGGGTTTGCGCCGTGAAAATATTGATGAAGTCGTCCGTGGAACGGTCTTAGTAAAGCACGGTTTTTCTTGGAGGGGGTCGATGTCGACATGATCGACGAATTGGAAGTCCTAACGCCAACCGATGAAGAGAGGCATCTATGAAAGCAGGGCTTCACGACGCCCTTCAGAACCCTTTTTATCACGCCGTCCTAAGGCGATAATG
>WUQV01000065.1 GCA_009889585.1 Candidatus Bathyarchaeota archaeon
AGGTATCCTTAATAGGCCTAAGTTAAGGTCCTCGAAGATAACATCGAGGTACGGAAGACAGCCGACGAAGTACAATAAGTCGCCCTTATGAGAAGTTTCAACTCCATCGGGAAGCCATCCCATTCGCTCCTGCTTGATGCTCAAATTCGCCATGATCCTCGATAAGGCCATTGGTATTCCTTTGTGGGCACAAAGCTCCTCCATCACCTCCCTAGAGGCGAGGCGCCTACAAGCCCTAACGAACTCCGGATACTTAACGCCTGACGGGCATCTTTCGCTACATGTGAAGCACGTTAAACAGCTCCAGAGATCCATGCCAGCTAGCACCCTATTCTCAAAACCCAGTAGGAACCTCTCGACGATGCGCCTCGGTGAATATGCATCGTTCACCTTAGATATCGGACAACTACCTGAGCATTTTCCGCATTCAAGGCAATATTGAACGTTCATCTCCTTGATCGTCCTAGAGATGACATCTTTTACCTTCTCCGGGGCTCTTAGGGCAATTTCAACCTTCAACGGATTAGGCCCCATTTCACGCAGTTGTTTAGTGAAATCCGTGACGACCTCTGCAAACTTCGCCCCCTCAGCAGCTGAGATCCACTCCAAGCGTAGCCTCTCATGTCCGAGCCCGAGCAGCTTTAGGAGTTTCTTCACGTTGTTCACCCTCTTCTCAGCCTTCAAGTTTCCACTTACGTAATGACAATCGCCCGGATGGCAACCAGAAACTAAGACGCCGTCAGCCCCTGTCATGAAGGCCATGAAGATGAAGCTTGGGTCGACCCTTCCAGAGCACATCACTCGTATGGCCCTTATGTTTGGTGGATAACTCATCCTACTTACTCCAGCGAAATCAGCTCCAGCATAGCTACACCAATTACACAGAAATGCTACTATCTTCGGCTCATACGCCATACTAATCACCTCTTATGGCAGCCATAATCATAGCGCTAATCTGCTCATCAGCGAAATGTCTCATGGTAATCGCTCCGATGGGGCATGCAACAGCACAAGTGCCGCAGCCCTTGCACTGGGCCTCAATAACCTTAGCGACTAACGTAGGCACTTTAACGAAAGGTCTAACCTCTTCCACCCTTATGGCGCCATATTCGCAAACCTCCTCACATCTACTACAACCCTTACATAGCTCTTCGTTCACAGTAGCCGTTATAGCCTCCGTTCGCAGACGCTTGATAGCCATGGGGATAGCTGCTCTTGAAGCGGCTCCGAGGGCTTGGGATACGCTTTCACCTACGTCCTTAGGGCCATGGGCTGTGCCACATACGTAAATTCCGTCGGTCGCGAAGTCGATCGGCCTTAACTTAGCGTGAGCCTCGAGGAAGAAGGCATCTGAACCGAGTGGCACTTTAAGCATTTGTGATAACTCCTTGGCATCTTCACGCTGAATCAAAGGAGTTGATAGTATAACTAAGTCGCTTTCAACCTTTATCTCTTCACCGAGAAGGATGTCATAAACACTAACGGTCAACTTTCCATTGTGTTCAGCAATTACTTCTGGCGGTTTTTCAAGGGTATATTTGACGAAGTTAATGCCCATATCTCGAGCCATTCGATACCATTCTTCATACTCCTTTCCATACGTTTGAAGGTCTCGGAAGAGGATGTAAATGTCTGTTTCAGGATACAATCCCTTGATAAGCAGGGCGTTTTTAAGAGATGTCATGCAACAGATACGAGAGCAATAAGTCCTACCTTTTTCCTCTCTAGCTCCAACGCACTGAATCATAATCACCCTCTCTAGCTTCTCCAGTTTACCTTCTTTAAGAAGTCGTTCAAGCTTAAGCTGTGTTATCACATTGTCATACTTACCATATCCATACATTCCAACAGGCTCAAAAACGTCCGCTCCAGTCGCCACGATAATCGTACCTACCCTAAAATTCGCGGTCTCTCTACCCCCTCTTTGAACGCTAACGTCGAAGTTTCCAATGAAACCTCTAACTTGTTTAACAACTGTTAACATCCATGTTTCTATGTTTCTATTTGACTTCACAGCTTCAATAGTCTCCTTCAACTTTTCAGAGGCATCCACCATAGTTGGATATAGCTTATGCAAATGTCGAAGCATTCCGCCTAACTCCGGTTCCTTCTCTACCAAGTGAACCTTGAAGCCTCGGTTTGCGAGGCAAAGCGCGGCCGTCATCCCTGAGATGCCACCGCCGATGATTAGGGCGGAGGGCGTTACCTCGATTTCCGGCTCTTCTTGTGACTTAAGCAAACGGGCTTTAGCCACAGCCATCCTAACAAGATCTTTAGCCTTCTCAGTCGCCCTTTCCGGTTCGCGTGAATGAACCCAAGAGCAATGCTCTCGGATGTTAGCCATTTCGAAGACGTATTTGTTTAAGCCAGCTTCTTCGCAAGTGGCGCGGAAAAGCGGCTCATGCGTCCTAGGAGTACATGAGGCAACGACAACTCTATTGAGGTTGTATTTCTTCATAGCTTCCTTAATCTTATTAAGCCCATCAGATGAACATGCATAAAGGATCTCCTCCGCATATGCAACATTAGGTAATGTCATAGCATACTTTACTACCTCTGGAACGTTAACTACACCACTAATGTTTATGCCGCAATGACAGACGAATACACCAATTCTTATAACCTCTTCCTCACGTCGTTCCATTTTAATGCGCCTCCTTGCTTAAGCTAATAATGCTATAACTTCAGCAGCTCTAGCCGCCGCTGCGCTTGCCTGCGCTACAGACTCTGAAATATCTTTCGGACCTTGGCAGCACCCACATATGAATATTCCTGGAACGTTTGTGTCAACAGGTGCGAAAAGCAGGTCTTTGGATTTAAAGAAGCCATATTCATCTAGCTCTAGTCCTAAGATGCCTGCTATCTCCTTATTATCCTCCCTCGGAACTAAAGCGGGGCAAAGCACTACCATGTCTACCTTCGTTCTTTTCATCGCGTTCTCCCTAACGTCTTCATACCAAATGATGAGATCTCTCGTTTCCGGATCTTCTACCACTTTTCCAGGGAGCGCTCCAACGTACTTTACGCCCCAGTAATCACGCGCTCTAGCGATGAAATCTTGGAAGCCCTTCCCGAAGACCTTAAGGTCGTTGTAGAAAACGTAAACCTCGCACTCAGGCTCATGTTCTTTAATCAACATCGCCTCCTTTGTGGCGTACATACAACAAGCGCTGGAGCAGAAGGGGACATCCTTCGAACTCCTAGAGCCGACGCATTGAATGAACGCGATCCTCTTAGGGATGCGACCATTTGACAACCTCGCTAGGCGTCCTCCCGTTGGACCTGAAGCGGAGAGAAGCCGTTCAAACTCCAGGCTTAGCAGGACGTTTTTGTATCTACCATAACCGTATTCGCTTCTCTTTCGAACGTCGAACAACTTGGAGCCGATGGCGACGATTATAGCTGAGGCCGAGAGGATTGCTTCCCTAGGCTCTTGATCGAAGTCTACGGCTCCAGCTTGACAAAACCTTTGGCATATCTTACAAACGCCCTTCGTAAAGAACAAACAATTATCCCTATCGATCGTCACAACCCTAGGAACGGCTTGCGGAAAGGGCACGTATATGGCCTTCCTCATCCCTAAGTTCATGTCGAATTCGTTAGGGACCTCGATAGGGCATTTATCGGAGCAAATGCCGCAACCTGTGCACCTGTTTTCATCGACAAATCTAGGCTTTTTCAATATTTTGACTCTAAAGTTACCTACTGAACCTTTAACCTCTTTAACCTCTGAGTAAGTCAACAACTTAATGTTTGGATGACGGAAGCACTCAATCATCTTCGGTGCGAGTATGCAAATAGAGCAATCCATCGTAGGGAAGGTCTTATCAAGTTGAGCCATCCTCCCTCCGATGCTAGGGGACCTCTCGACGAGGTACACCAAGAATCCTTGATTAGAAAGGTCTAAGGAAGCTTGGATGCCGGCTATCCCTCCGCCAATTACCAGCACCGAATGTTTTTCACTCAACGTGCTTCACCTCTTGTGTAACGGTCGATATATATAGGGAACGCCCTTGACGACGGTCATCTCAATCGCAGCTGTGGGTCCGGTAATACGTCCAGCTGCAAACACCGTGAGCAAACTTTATTCCCAAAGTAACTGGCTATAGGTGATCATATCGTCTTCGGTAACCTCGATCCACTTAAGCAGATACTCGAATAAGGCTCTCGTCTAAGGGTTAGGAGGAGGTTCGAGCTATCCGATCAAGCTTGGAGCGAGCATGAAAGGTGCCCTGAAGACCTCGTTAGCGCTGGCGACAGATATAGGCCTCCGAAGAAGGAAAATTTAAAACGTCTGGATGAGATGTCGCGTAAGGAGCTCTAATGATCCATATGCAATTTAAGGTTCATATAAGCTTACCTAGGAAGCTCCTTAGCTTTATTAGGATCTTAAAGCAAAGGCCTAGCTCATTTGGTATACGCTTACACCTCATATATCTTTCTTCCTGAAGGAAAAAGAAGATTTATATCGACATTCATTACAACTCCATAGACCGCACACGAGCTTAAACGGAAAGACATCAGCGGAAAAAGCTAACATTAACTTGAGCTTAGGCCAGAACGAGTGGCTAAGCTTACTTAAGAGGCTTTAAACCACTCCGATAGATTAACGCTGGGAAGCAACACAATTAGATTCAACAGAACCCGAGCGTCGAACTTAAAAGCTGCTAGACGAAGGCATAACGAGGCCGAACCGTCGTTTAGGTGGCGCAGCTTGTCGATGGTCGACGTAACGGCTAAGCCTGATGCATTTCGTGAGGCCATGGCGAGAGGCATTATAAAGTTAAGACGTGAGACCGTGAAGCTCATTGAAAGCGGAATGGTTGAGAAAGGCAACCCAGCCGAAATAGCGAAAGTCGCCGGCGTTTTAGCGGCTAAGGCCACGAGCCAATTAATACCGTTGTGCCATCAGCTGCCGCTAACGAGCGTAAAGGTGGATGTAAATATAATCGATGAATCGACGGTGGAAGTCATCTCAATAGTGAGGACTAGGGCTCAAACGGGGGTGGAGATGGAAGCGTTAACTGCCACTTCAATAGCCTTATTAACTATTTGGGATATGGTTAAAGCTTATGAAAAAGACGAATTAGGTCAATATCCTTATACTTCGATCGAAGGAATTCGCATCCTCAAGAAGGAAAAGGCAATGTCGAATTAAGGTGATAAGTCGATCATGAGCGAAACGATAAAGAGGCATAAAGAGGAAGCGCCTAAGGGCCTTAAGTTTGCATTAATCGTTTGCAGCACTAGCCGCTTTCGGACGTTGAAGGCTGAGGGGCTATTAAACGATCCGTCGGGGGATTTCATCGCTCGCGCCCTAGAGTCCAACGGTCATAAGGTTAGCTTTCGAACGTTGATCCCCGACGATAAGTCCATGATCGAGGAAGCGGTTAAGATGTCGCTTAAAGGCGACGTAGATGTCATAATCGTTTGCGGCGGAACGGGGATTAGCCCCTCCGACGTGACGATAGAAGCTGTTCGCCCCCTTTTAGAGAAGGAGCTCCTCGGCTTCGGCGAGCTCTTGCGCTGGCTCAGCTATCAAGAGGTAGGCTCGGCCGCCGTCCTCACGCGAGCTATCGCAGGCGTGGCTAACGAGAAAGCTGTATTTTGCATCCCCGGCTCCATTAACGCCGTTAAGTTGAGCGTCGAAAAGATTATACTCCCTGAAGCTGGCCATATCGTTAAGCACGCGCGTGAGAGAATATGTTAAAGATACCATTGAAAGATAAATTCGGAAGGCCTACGTTAAACTTTCGAGTTTCACTTACTCAACGTTGTAACTTACGTTGTCCTTATTGCCATCGAGAGGGCGAACCCGAAGGCATAGCGAATGAGATGAAGGCTGAAGAGATAATTCGCTTGGTCGATATCGCCGTTAAGTTAGGCATGAGGCACGTGAAGTTAACGGGCGGTGAGCCGTTGCTTAGGGAGGACGTCCTCCATATCGTCGAAGGGATTGCTAACTTGCCGGGTTTAAGGGATTTATCGATGACGACGAACGGCACGTTATTAGCTAAGTACGCTGAAGGGTTACGTCTAGCTGGGCTAAGAAGGGTTAACGTCAACCTTCTGACTTTGGATTCGAAGAAGTACTATGAGCTCATGGGAGGAGTCTTAGATTATGTCCTTAATGGAATTAAAGAGGCTGTAAGAGTAGGCTTGCGACCTGTTAAGCTGAATACGTTAGTTTTACGTGGAGTAAATGAAAATGAGATAGAAGATATGATTAACTTTGCAAGCCAAATTGGAGCCATTCTTCAATTGATTGAATTAGAGCCTGTTAATATAAGTCGATCTTATTATGAGAATTATCATTATGGGCTTGATATTGTAGAGAATGAGCTTAATAGAAAGGCATTATTCGTAGAGGTAAGGCATTATATGCATAATAGGCGTGTTTATTATTTGCCAAATGCAAAAGTGGAAGTAGTTTCTCCAATGGAGAATACAGAGTTTTGTATGCATTGCACACGTTTACGTTTGACGAGCGATGGAAAGCTTAAACCATGTTTAATGAGAAATGATAATCTTATTGATGTATTAAGTGTTATGAGGAATAGCGCTAGTGATGAAGAATTAATTAAGATCTTTATCGAAGCTATTGAGAAGCGAGAGCCATACTTTAAAGTTAAGGGAATAGTTTAAGGCGCTCGTATTCATAAGGGAGGCTAAGCTATTTTAAGCCATTTGGCTATTTCATCCGCTTCCTTAGGATCCTTTTGGGAGATGATCCGAAGGTAAGGTAAGAACTCCTTCAAAGCCCTCCTCGTCGATATATGGCACTTTCGCCCTATTTCCTTAGCCATAGCCGTTTGCAGCTCCCTTTCACGTTTCATCATCGAAAGCCATTTCACGCGCTTCGGGAAGTACATAGGGGCCCAACCCATCGGCTTCGCCCTCCTAGCCATCGCGACTCCAGCCGTCATTAAATCCACGGCATAGCTCGCTAACTTCCAATTGCGCGTTAAACGCGCCTTCGTTCTATATAAATCAGCTATAGCCAAACGATCCATAGCTTCAGCTAAATCATAAGGATCTCGCAAATGATAAGGTACATTTTCATAAATCCATTCAAATAACATATCTAAGTCAGCATCAAACATATCTACAGCTTGTCTTGAACCCTCACATGTTCTCGCGTAAAAAATCAAACGTAATACTTGAAATACTTCCCCCTTACGATCTCGATGGGTTAAAAACGCAACTTCCTCATGAGTTAAGCGCTCCTTGCCTTGAGCTAAAACTTGTAAGTCGTTTACAGCTGAGCGAACGTCCCCCTCCGAGCGTTTAGCGATGATGTTTAACGCCATTTCATCGGCCGTTACGCCCTCTCGTGAGCAAATGTTCTTAAGATGTCTTACGATGTCGCGAGCCGAAGGCCTTTTGAACTCTATCATAAGGCATCGTTGACGAAGGGTTAAAAACCTCGGCTCGTAAGGATCGTTAACGATCAACACGATGGGACATCTGGCCTCTTTAATCACTCGGATTATCGCCTCTAAGCCACCTCGATCCTCCGCTCCGGATATGCCGTCTAACTCGTCTATGAGTATCAACCGCTTCCTTCCGAAGAGCGTCTTATATCGAGAGGCTAAGCCTATGAGGCGGTTAACGACTTCCTCGGTTCGATAATCGCTTGCGTTAGTCTCGACGAGCTCGATGTCGAAATCTCGAGCCAATGCTTCGACTGCGACCGTCTTGCCAACCCCAGGGGGCCCGTACAATAACGCGGCTCGTCTCTCTGGGACGCCTTTATCCCAAGACCTAGCCCATTCGACGAGCTCTCGAATGGCCTCCTTATTGCCGACGACTTCGGCTAACGACCTCGGCTTATGCCTCACGGTCCAAATCTCGTACATCAGCAGATGCCTTAACGTCCTTTTGCTATCTCACGGCTGGCTACGACGAATCGAGCTAAGAGGGCGCTTAATTGTATCTCCTCATCAGCCCCTTGAGTTAAGCGAAAGTCAACATCGCCTATCGCATCTATCAACTCGACCTTCCAATGCTCAGGTATATCGAGGCGAAATACCTCTTCATGTATTTGATGAAGAATATCACCTCCTGATGCGCCGTACTTAAATATTAAATCGCGTAACCTCTCCCTAGCCCTTACGAAGTCGCCGTTCATGGCTATTTTCAACATCTCCTTAATATCGATGGGGTTAGCGCGTCCGACGACTGAGTATACGACGTCAGCCGTCACAGGCTTGCCGATGGATGCTGCAGCTTGTAACGAATTTATCGCCCTCCTAAGGTCACCGGCTCCGATCTCATAAATAGCATTAAGGCCATCGTCGAGCAATTCAACGCCTTCATTTTTAGCAATATAACGTAAGTAAGCATCATGATCCTTCCTTGGCAAATACGTAAAGCGAAAGATAGCACATCTAGATTGAAGAGGCTCGATCAACTTTCCACTTATGTTCGCAATAAGTATGAATCTACACGTTTCAACGAACTTCTCCATAGTACGTCTTAAGGCCTGTTGAGCATCATCTGTCAGATTATCAGATTCATCTAAGATCATTATCTTAAATGGAACATCACCATATGCCCTAGTACGAGCAAATGTTTTTATCGTCTCACGAACTACATCTATCCCTCTTTCATCGCTATTATGCAGAAGTACAGGCGTAGTTCCGCCCCAAAACATTTCGCTCCCCGGAACGGATACATCATAAACATAGCCATTGTATTCTTCAACTTCAACCTTTTCAACTAAGACGACAGATAGTGGAGAACGTATCAACTTTATTAAGTCCCTAACTTTTTCATCCCTTTCTAATAACTCCTTGCTGATAGATTCTTTCAAGAAATCTTCTACAAGTTCCTTCGATATCCTTTTCCTATCATCATATACATGATGTTTTAAGAATATTTTATATGGAACTCGCAATCTTTTAAGGAACGTCTCTACGGTTTCTGCAGGTAAGAATTCAGTTTTTATATAAGAGTATGAAGGTAGTTTCCAAATAACTCTAGTCTCCCCTTCGAAGTGAGATGTATCTAAACCAGTTATCCTTCCAAGCCATGCTATATCAATCAAATTTTCCTTTGAAGCAGACCTATACCTAACGTATTGTCCCCATTCTCCAGACGCATCTCCCATATAGCCCTTAAGAAAAGCCAACCTTTGTTGGCTGTCGGCTGAGTAAATGAATGATGGGACCCTTTTCGTAGTCGCATTGATTAAAATCCCGTCGTTGTAAAAGTGCTTTCTTAAAAACTTTGAAAACTGAGTGTTAAACGCCCTTACCTGTACGGAGGTTTTATTTGCAGGATTAAAGCCTGAGGGTGCGACCTCCATTTTTGAACTTATGCCGAAGCCCTCTCCGAGGATATCCCGAACTTGTTCGACTATCTCCATTTCACCTGGGTACTTGAGGATGGATATCGCCTGTCCACGCGTGCCTTCCTGTAAACACGCGCATCCCTCGGCTAAATACAAGCCGAATAACCAAGAAACTTCTCGAGTAAGGGCCATGCTCCTTAATATTGTTTTTACCTTTGGGTTCCTTACTAAACTGCCCTTTAACCTAATATGTAATTGAGGTTGGAACTCCTCAAAGTCTAAAAGAGTTTCCTCCCCTTCAAGCTTCGTCTTGAACGTAACTAGGAGATCTCCGCTTCGCAGCTCGCACGCTTTCTTCGGCACCAAACGCCCTTCTTCATCAATAACGACGACCGAATGGCTAAGGCTCGTCCTCACAGAGCCGCCCTCATAACTGATGTTCATGACATAACCGACTTTATGACGGGAGATCAGGTTAACAGGCATGAACCTCACGTTATAATCCCTATCTATCGATAAGATCTCTAAATCCTCGACTATCATGAAATTTCTCAGATCGTCGGCGAAGTATTCCTTAGCTAGCTCTCCGAAGTTTGTCCGCAGAATCACTCCATTCTTCCTGACGAGGATCGGCGTATCAGGGGTGACGCTAGCATTGAGCTCTCTTATGTAGCTCATGTAAGCATCCCCATAAAGGTCGTAAGCTAAACAAAGCGCAGCCGTCGTCTTACCGGTGCCAGGAGGGCCCGCGAATATACAATTCGGCATGTTCTTCGCCTTGACGAAGCTCTTCAACCGTTTGATGACTTCCTCTTGATCGATCATTTGATCTAACGACTTAGGTCTATACTTCTCCGCCCACAGCTCGAAGCTCAATCGACTAGCCTCTAAGGCGGTACGTGAAGCGATCATTTAAGCTAGGCTTCGCCTCCTTCGTCAGAAGGGCTGCGATTTAAGGCTTAAGATGGCGAGGGAAATAAAATGTATTAAGCTTATTGATTCGAAACGCGTCTTAACCAACGTTAAAGGTTATATCATGAGGCAATTGACGTCTTCATGTTTATAATCACGTTGAAGTCGTCGTATAACGATGTCTTTTACAAAAAAGTTAGCCAGAAAGCCCCTAACTAAAGTTAGGGGCTTTCTGGCTAGCTGATGGTAAGCGATGTTAATCTCGCCTAATGATTAGGTTAAGCTTAAACTTCCTAGCTCCAGCGAGGAGTTGTTTCATTCCGACCCTTATCCTCTCAACGAGGTACGTATACGAGCTGATGGCGGGCCACGGTATATCCTTAGCCCCTCC
>WUQV01000066.1 GCA_009889585.1 Candidatus Bathyarchaeota archaeon
CAACCTCCATGAGGCGCTTTCAACGCTTTCCATGCCGATGGAAGAGTCGGAGCGAATAGCGAGGTTAAAGGCATGTCAAAGGGCGAAGTTGATGAGGGTTAACAAGTGGATCATAGCCCTATCTCACGTAAGCTCCTATCAAGCTTCGGCTGCTAGGGCCTTGATCGACTTAGGCGCTGACGTAGCGATCGTCGCAGGCAGTAGCGAGGGCTTGTTGACGATAAGCTTAAGGTGCACTCAAGATTTTCACGAGCGAACCAGCGTACACCTCGGAAGAGACGTGGCCAACCCCCTTGGCGAGCTCTTCCGCGGCATGGGAGGAGGCCATTCGACTTCAGCTGGCGTGAACGGGGTTGGCGAGGTTGAAGCCGCTTTAAAGGCGTGCGTCGAGCTCTTAAAGAATAGACTAGGAGGCTCCATCGGCCTGCTGTGAGCCCGCCTTGACATCTGCTTTTAAGGAGCCATGAAAGGTTGAGGTCGCGTTGGACTTCCTCTTAGCCGGACTAGGCGTGGCCGTAGGTTACATCTCATCCCTCGTGGGAGTGGGCGGAGGCTTTTTAATAGCTCCTCTGGTACCTCTTCACGGGCTGGAGGCCTGAAAGGCAGTAGGAACAAACCTTACGGCAGTCTTCTTATCCCTCCCCGCCTCGTCCCTCACGTTTAACGAGTTATCGGCATCATCTTCGTAGCTCACGTCCCGCTCGTCCTCTTAGTAAGACTGTCCATCATGGGTTTTAACGATGAGAGGAGCCTCATTGTTCGCGTCCTCCATATTCCTCATGAACTTACTCTTCGCGTACTTCCCAGGCTATTCAACCCTCGGATCGTCGCTCGAATTCTCGGCCGCCATGGCGCTGAGGTTCTTGGCGCTCACCGGAGATTTCTCGAGCTTCTTCTTAACGATATCGGGTTATCGCTCGAGCGAATCTTAGTCCCGCTCGCGAGGCGGTTAAGCCAGATGGTTCCGAGGCCTAAGGCGCCATCGACCCTTACGGCCTTTGCTCCATGTTCATCATGGCCGTCCGCTTCATACCGACGGTCACTGAGGAGGTCATGACGGTTATAGACGCTCAATGGGCTAGAGAGTTCGGGTTAGAACGAGGCAACCTCTTGAGAAGGGCTAAGAACTACGTCCCGATAGTCGTTAACTCCTTCTGACGAAGCCGTGAGCTCGCGGAGGCCATGGAGTCGAGGGCATGGGGCGCGGTCGAGGATCGCACTAACTTATACGAGTTGAAGTTAAGGAAGGGGATTACGTTTTAGTGGTTTCAATAGCCTTTGCCTTAGCCGTTCGTAATTTATGCGAGGGTCTTATCCAGATCCCCTCCGTAGAACAAGCCCTTCGGATGCTTAACCGTTAACCAAGACCCCCGATAGGTAAACGGTAGCTACACTAGGCTGACGATCCATAAATCATTTGTTATTCAATCAGAGAATCCGTTTCAACCTTCTTAAACCTCCCTATTTTTCTACCGAGGCTAAAGCCTAGATCCAAATGGACAGGCCGTAGGGCGTTATTTCGATTGCGCCTATTTGGTATCTTCAGGGAAGTTTGGAGGCGTAAGGAATTTAAAGGAAAATTCCGTATCTTAAACCCGTAGAGAGTGTTACGGCTATTGGAAAACTTTATATGAAGGCGCTTCGTATCAATTCATGAAGCTTCTGAGGAATGTAGGGAAATGTCTTGTGGAAGACTTGAGAAAATGGTTAAACATAAGCTTATAAAAATGGGATATAGAATCATAAAAGACAGATATCGGGCTGTACTAATGATAGTTTTATTGATAGTAACTTGTGGTTCATTCATCTTAATGGGGCAAACATCGCTAACTAACGATCAAATCGACGTTGAGGAGTTAGTTCAAGAGAAGGAAAAAGCTCGACTCATAGTAGAACAAAAGAAGTATCATTCATGGAGAGGAGAAGTCATATCTAAAGAGCTTGTAAAAGTATGGGAAGGAGAGATCCATATAGTGGAAGTATATAAAGTGAGAGTTAGAATTGCTAAGCCTAAGCTTGAAGAACTGATTGAGAATGAAAAGGAGTATTTTGACTGGCTTATTAAAACGCTTGGTAAAGCTGGTGAGGAGATTGTCCAGAGGAGGATAGAAGGATGGAAGAAGTGGCTTGAATCTATTAAGGGTGATTATTTTGAGATTGAGAGCTTTTCAGTCAAAGTTAAACTTAAGGGAACAGGCACTATTGACTTCTGGAATGCACTTTACTTCTTAGATGAGTATGGGAATTTATATCCCATGGATCCAGTTAATCTAGTGTTTTATGGCCCAGCTGGATCAGCTTGGGACGTTCAATATGATATGAAGAACTGGTTAACTTACAAGTGGGTAGATACTACAGGTATTACGCTTTATACAATGGTTGATAAGGATCATGCTGATGGTAAAGATTGGGTATTTAAACCTCAGGATTATCAACTAAGATATGGAGATCCATTTGGCTATTCTTATCATATTAGAATTTATGATGGTGGTTACGATTGGGATCTATTCCTTGAATGGTGTATTGCCAACGTTCATTACGAAAAATGGGTTTGACCGATAGGTCATGTAATAGAAAGTTGGGAAGATGCAGAAGAATTCGTTAGAAGTGATTTTAGCGGCAAGTGGTTCGTAGGAAGGATATGGTTCTGGCGGTTAGATAATGCGGGGTATTGGCAAGGTAAGTATAATGATGGATGGGCTACAGCAATAGAGTTAAGATATTAGGGAAACTCAATGGACAAGATTAAGGGAATCGAGGGCGCGTTCGTATCGATGGCGATGTTAGGGTTGATGCTTCTAGCGCAATATCTTCCAGGGAGGTTATTTCCCGGCCCTAATCCACCGCCCATTTCCTTCTTTATCGTACCTCTTATTTCACTAACCGTCTTTATAGCTCTGACGGTACTCGCCATCATCCATGGACGTCGTTACACAGGTAATGTAATCGAGCCATTCTTCGTAGGCTTCGTGCCTTGGCTCCTAGAGCCTATGATTATAGCTGCTGATATATATTTTCTCGCGCCTCCTCCTTTTAGGCTAAAGTTCACAGTTAAAGCGTTCGTAGATACATATCTAGGACATGTAAATAGAGTGATAGTGTTTGGCGTATTGCTAGGCTTTATTGGAGCCTCAGCTAATATAATGAGGCGTGATAAAGAGACTGGACGAATGATGCTATTTATATCCCTAGGGATATGGTCACTTATAATTATGTTTATCTTCTTGGGCTATATAATACGTCTTATAAGGTACGGAGTTCCTTGGTAGCTCCTAAGTGATTAGAAGTATGGGAAGCCCGAATATAATAGCCAAGAGGAACGGCGATTACGTTCTGGCCGAAGTTAAGCCAAGGCCCATCCTAGCTATTCTGACTAACGTAGCAGCGAGGTCTAAGAGGCTCTCAGGCTTATGAATAAGCTTAGGAGGCTATTAGAATAGTATACCACGCCTTTCATCGATGCTTCCTAGACACCTCTTTAGCTTTTCGTTTATTACATTATAAGCGTTAAACTTTTTACGCCATATTAATCTCACAGAAGTAATTGAGAAACGCTGTAAATGCGTTGGCGAAAAGGATGATCGACGATAGGATTAGAGAGATAATCTCTAAATATGACCCTTCCCACGTTAGAATAGGCGCCTTAGGCTCGCATTCCGCCCTTGAAATCACATATGGAGTTAAACAAGAGGGCTTTTAAAACGGTAGTAGTTTGTCAAAAGGATCGAGAAAAAACTTATACTAAATTTAATAGAAACCTCTTCGATCATGTTATACTCCCCGATAAATTCGTAGATGTAATGAAAGAGGGATGTCTGCAAAAACTTAGGGAAAAATGCTGCTTCGAAAGCCTCGCGGTACGCTGATTCTGCGAGTAAAGCCTTTTCTTTAATTTTCGTTAAAAGTAAAGGAATGAGGTCGATTGACTGAAGGCTAACTCCATTCGAAAGGCCTATTTCAAACGCTTTAAGCGATATTTAAGGGTTGAGTCTTAATTCCCCTCCACGACTAAAGTCGGGAGCTTCCTTGAGATGATTTTATGAAGGCCTAAGCTTATTGAAGACTGGCTTATGATGCAGAGGAAATACATAAAGGCCAAAATGTTGAGGAGCTTAAAGAGAGGTAGGCTTAAAAGGCCGTTAAGCGCAAGCGCGGCCGCGTGAAATCTTGACGATAATAAGGGCTAACGGCCTTACGTTCACTTACTCCGGTCAGCTAAGGCCAGCGATTGAGGAGGTACACCTTTCGATCGAAGAGGGCGAGTTCGTCCTCATCGCAGGGCCCAGCGGATGCGGAAAGACGACTCTTTGCCGTTGCCTTAACGGGTTAATTCCTCATTTTTACGAGGGGGAGTTAAAGGGCGATATCTTCGTAACCGGCTTAAACGTTAAGGATCATTCGATTCGTGAGTTAGCTCGTTACGTCGGCATGGTCTTTCAAAACCCCGAAAACCAACTCTTCGCTCTTTCCGTCGAAAAGGACGTAGCGTTCGGCCTCGAGAACTTAGGCCTTCCTAGGTCGGAGATGATGGAGCTCATCGAATGGGCCATGAAGGCCGTAGGCGTTTACGAATTGCGCGATAAAGCGCCTTACGAGCTATCTGGCGGCCAAAAACAACGCGTTGCCATAGCTTGCGTATTGGCTATGAAGCCAAAGGTCTTAGTCCTTGACGAGCCGACGTCGTCCCTCGACCCATTTGGCGCAAGGCAGGTCCTCGAAGTAGTTCGCAAGTTAAACGAGGAATTGAACATGACCGTCGTCCTCGTCGAACATCGATTGGACTTGGCCGTTAAATACGCCACGAGGGCTATCGTCATGAACGACGGTAGAATAGTTCTCGACGGGGATCCGAGGGATGTCCTTAGCTCTAAAGAGGCTATTTCGATCGGAATAGACGTTCCGAAGGTCGTAAAGCTCTATCGAGCCCTACAGGAAGTAGGTCTAACCTTAAGCGAAGTGCCGATCGCGGCCGAGGAGATGGTACAACTCCTTCAAGAGGTCCTTAAACGTTGATTGAGGCGAAGGGCGTTTACTTCAGATATCCAAACGGCGTGGAAGCGTTAAGGGATGCGACAATACGAATAGACGATGGGGAGTTGGTAGCGATAATGGGCCCGAATGGTGCTGGTAAGACGACGTTGGTGAAGCACTTCAACGGATTGCTTAAGCCTACGAAGGGAGAAGTATTCGTCGATGGCGTTAATACGAAGGAAGTAAGTATCGCGAGCTTAGCTCGTAAGGTAGGTTATGTGTTTCAAAACCCTGATCATCAGTTATTTTGTGAGAGCGTGGAGGAGGAGGTAGCGTTTGCATTAAGGAACTTCGGCTTTGATGAAGCTGAGGTTGAAAGAAGAGTGACATGGGTCTTAGAGTTCTTCGAGTTAACGCCTTATAAGCGTAAGTCGCCGTTTACATTAAGCGTAGGGGAGAGGAAGCGAGTTACAATAGCGTCAATTATAGCTTGGAATCCGAAGGTTATAATTTTAGATGAGCCAACGTTAGGCCAAGATTACTTTCAAAAGGAGAAGCTGAGGGACTTCATCCTTCGATTAAGGAAACGAGGGGGAACGGTTGTGCTCGTTACGCACGACGTCGAGTTCGTATCAGAACTTAAGCCTAGGATAGTCTTAATGGCCGACGGAAGGGTGATGGCGGACGGGCCGGCTGAATCGATTTTGACGGATCGAGCGATTTTAAAGGAGGCCTCGATATTCCCGCCTCAAATAGCTCAAGTTTTCCTCGAGCTCGTCAACGTAGGCCTTCCGAAAGGGGTTATCAACGTTGAAGATGCAAAAGGAGCCCTCTTAAGGCTCTTGAGGTCTATGCGAAGTTGAGCTTTTTAGACGTCCTCGAGGGCTTGAGGTTCAAGAAGGCATCATCGCCTATTCATAAATTGGACCCTAGGGTTAAGTTCGCCCTCGCTTTAAGCTTATCAACGTTAGCCCTTGCGTTCAAAGAGCTATTGGCCTTGATCGCCCTTTTCACGGCTCACGTTCCGCTCATCCTATTGGGAGGGGTCATCCGTCAATGGGCTCGGATGATGAAAGGAGCGTCGCTTTTCGCATTCTTCATCTTCCTTACGAACTTCCTATTCATTCACTTCCACCCAGGTTACGCGGCCTTAAGCCCGACTTTTGTGCTTCCGATCTCCATGGCGTTAAGGTTTTTAACGATAGTCGGAGCGTTCTCATGCTTTTTCTTAACGACGTCGCCCGACGACTTAGGGCTAGCCCTCGAAAGGCACTTGGTTCCTTTTACGAAGTGGTTGATCGAGAGAGTTCCGAGGCTTAAGGGCGCCATCGACCCTTATGGCCTTTGCTTCGCGTTCATAGCCTCCGTTCGCTTCATCCCGACGATGGTTGAGGAGGCCACGTCCATAGTCGACGCCCAAAGGGCTCGAGGGCTGGAGCTAGATCGAGGCGGCTTGTTGAAGAGGATAAGGGGTTACGTGCCGATATTAATCCCCATGGTCATTAACGCGCTTCGACGAAGCGACGAGCTCGCCGAGGCCATGGAGTCGAGGGCATGGGGTGCTGTGAAAGAACGAACCAGCCTGTATGAGCTGAGGCTGAAGAAAGGCGACGCCATCGTGATGGCGTTAACGGCCCTCGCCTTTGCCATAGCTGTTTACGTGAGAATATCCATCCCGATCCCGTTATGAGGGGACTATGCGGTTGAGACGCTTAGAAGCCTTAAGCAAGCTTCAAGAGTCGAAGGAGATGTTAACGAGGGCCTTTCAAGAATTAAAGGAGGGCATAAGGAAGGGGGATCCGCTAAAGTCCAGGGATTCCTGTGAGAAGGGATGGCTAGCCGTGGTCACGGCCGTCGACGCCTTGTTCATTAAGCATGGCTACGACGAGGCCAAGACGCACGTGGATAGGCGAAGGAAGCTTAGAGAGCTTTCCGAGAGGCTTGTGGAAGTTTCAAAAGCCGGCCTTTACGATAGGGTAGAGGCTAGGAGAAGCGTCCTTCATAACGATGGCTTTTACAGCAGAATGTTAACGCCAGAGGAAACTGGGGAGGAGCTTAAGGAAGTCAAGAGGCTTGTAGAGGACGTCGAAAGCCTGATATAATCACTAGACGAGCGCAAAGTAAATATTAAAGGAAGCAGATCGATAAGAAGGGCCTTAAGTTGAGCAAGGCGGTGTTATCGTTCATACTGTCGGAGATGCGCTTAAAGCTTAGCGAAATGGACGTTGAACGGCTTTACCGTGAAATCATCGCATACTTCGGGCTAATAGGGGCAACGAACGAATGTAAGGCCTTGGAGGAGGCATGGATTGATCCTTACAATAGGCGTAAGATAGAGGACTTCATCATGGCTTGGTTAAGGAGAAGAAGGAAGGTGGAGAAGGCATTAGTCGGAGTGGCTTAAGCTCCGATAGTTCACGTAATTTCGTCGATTTAAGGTTCACGCGTTAGGTTGGTGTAGCTTTGACGTTGAGCGTCAGCTCTGGCACGGCTGCCTACGGATGGGCGGCATGGCCTTTGGCGACATGCGTAGCTTAAGACTTCACGTTTACGTAAACGTTATCCTCTTCGTCGCTCCCATACTCTAGGCGAGCCTTGGAGTTTGAGTTCTTCACGACGTTCACGCCGATGCTAATAGGAGGCTTTCCGGTGGCCGTAGGCTGTGATAAGGCCTCGAAGAGGCTAGCGGAGCGGCTCAAGGGCTACGATGGGATTCAGTTCATCCACTCGGGGAACCCTTGGGCCATCCCGAAGGAGAAGAGGACTAAGGAATGGGTCCTTGCGAAGGCCGAGATGCTCGTAAACGAAAGGACGGTCGGCATCATGTCGTTAAACGTCCCGCCTAGTTACAAGAGGTTCGACCATTGGAACTTAGATCGTGACCTTAGGGAGCTATCTGCAAAGGCGTGTTTAGAAAACGCCGATTGGATGTTAAAGCATAAGAAGGTTAAGGTGCCGTTATACTGTACGATTTACGTCTCAAGCTTCGATGAAAGCCGTCGTTGGTTTAAGGTCGCTATCGAAAGCGGGCATGAGGCGTTTTGTAGCGGCGTGGCCGAGTTCTTGATGGTCCCTAAGTTCATCAAGGAGGGAATGCTTAAGATCGTCGAGGTAGCGTTTGGAGCTAGGTCCGTCTTAAGCGACTTGTCATTTCACCTATCCGGCGTGGCGAGCTTGAACCTATTGCCGATACTTCGATACGTCGGAGCTTCCAGCTGCGATGGAAGTACGCCTGTGAGATCCGCCTTAGCTCAAGGGGTCGTTTACGACCGATACGGAAAGGCCCATAAGGCCGCCGACCTCGCCAACTGGACTTGCGATTGTACCTTTTGTAAAGCCCGCTCGAAAGAGGAGACGTTGAAGTCGTTGAAGTTAAGCCCTGTCTTTCGCCTTCATCATAACGTCACCATTTGGAAGGAGCTCGTAGAGGAGATCAAGGGCTGTGAAGATCGTCGAGAGTTGGCAGAATTAATACAGGAGAGGATGAAGTTGAGCCGTTCGCCGCTTTTAAAGGCGGTTTGGAATAACGTCAAAAGGCTGGAAGGCACATACGGCGTGTAATGATTAATTTTATGCGCAAAAAATCACGAATCGTTATCGAAGCTTACTCAACTCCTTAAAGAAATCACCAAACCTTTCGTTCAAAGGGACCTTGGCCTGCCATGACGACACACTTATCACTGAGCTAAAGGCCGTCCACCTGCGTTGTGATGGTTTAAAGAGAGCGAGGGCTAAGTCTTAACGTACAGAAGGTGAATGGATGAAGGCTGAAGGAAGGCGGCTGCCAGAGGCAAAGGAGATAACGGTCAAGTTGCGTTTAAATGAGGCTAAGGAGTGCCTAAGGTATCTTCCAAAAGGCCTTGAAAGCGTAAGGGGTAAAATAGAGGAGGCTATAGAATACGCTAACTTCTGGAATTTCTTAAGGGATTGCGAACATTTAGAGGCAGTAAGGGCTAATTTTCACCTTACGGGGTTACTAAACCCCCCAGCATGGATTTTGTACTGCAAACATCCTGAAAATAAAGGCGAGAGGCGGAAGTTGTACGTTAAGGGCGTTTCAGAGGATGTGAAAGGTAAGATGACTGGTACGTGCGATAGGGAGAGCTGTCCGATATATAGACGGCCATGAACGGAAACGGCGTTGAGGAGAAGTCGAGGGGATGACCAACTTCTACCTTAGTGACGGGCCCGGGGGGACTTGAACCCCCGTTCTCCGGCTCCGGAGGC
>WUQV01000067.1 GCA_009889585.1 Candidatus Bathyarchaeota archaeon
AAGTATGAGTTCAACCTTCACTCTGATTTTATCACCAGCAGCAAATCCTCCCTTTGTAAAATCCAAGGTTGTTACATTATCAAAAATCACTACTCCTGTGCTTTCAGTTGGAACAGTAGCTTTAACATCAGCTATACTAACTACTTTTTCAGCTTTTATAGTCATATCCCCAATCGTTAATTGGGCATAAGCTGCAGTTAACATAGCTATGGCGATTAACGTCAACGCTGCAAGCGTTTGCCTTCTCATATTTCCTCACTCAGAGTCTGTGACTTTGAAGCCTTTTAACCCTTCACGAGTCATACTTTAATGAATTATTCGAGGATGAAAAGATAAAATATACATGAGTATTTTACATGTTCATGTGAATAAAACAGAATCACTCGATATATTTTGTTGCGGCAATTCCTGGGGCAGCGCTTGCGCACGTGATGAGCGAGAGGGGTCACGATCGCTTCAAAGGTGCAACAGCTTGATCTAATGAGTTCTACCTTCCGGTTCGAAGTGAGGCACTTACAGCTGCAGCGCCGTTACGTTGATGTCGATGTCTTTCCAAAAAGCTTTCGTTAACTCCGTCCGCCATCGTCGTTAGAACGATTAAGCGAAACTCGTTCGCATCCTCTTTATCAAGTAAAATATCAATAAACCGACGAAGAAGCCCATCCCTAAGTTCGTAAAGAACGAAAGCGCCCCGACGATCAAAGCTATCGTTGCTTCCAACCTCCTCTTAACCTCTAACACGAACTTCCCGAGCTCTAAGCTGGCGAAGAGGAGCATGACCCCGATTATCGCTGAGGGGAACGAGCTGAAGATCGACGCGACCGAGTCGGCTAAGAAGAGGGCGAGGATCACCTCTACGATTCCCTCCATAAGCATCGCCCCGCCCGTCCTAGCCCCGAAGAAATATTGAGAGGCGAACCCGCCAGCGCCATGGCACATCGGCACTCCGCCTATGAGCGGGAGGACGGCGTTCATCAAGCCGGTGCTCTTCGCCAAACCCTCGGCGTTAACCTTGCTACGCGGGAACCTTTGGTTTACAGCGAGGCTTGTGGCGAAAACAGCATTCGATAAAGTTAAGGCTATTTGAGCTATGCCTACCGTGAGCATGCCAGCGCTTACGTCCCGTACGTCGGGGATGGAGATCTCAGGTAGATAAAGCCCGAGCTTCAGATCGATCGGGTTCGCTACAAGAGCCACGGCTAAGCCTAAGGCGAAAATCATCAACCCAGCTGGAAGGTACTTATTTCGAATGAACAAGATCACTAAGAGGATCCCTGCTATTGCGAGCGCGACGTTAATCGACATTAGCTCCAGGGATTCCCTTAATAACGTCAACGCGAGCCCGAGTTGAACGCCGACGATGACGCAAGCCGGAACGAACTTCGCTATTTTCTTTATCGCCCCGGAGAAAGCTAGAAAGAGCCAAACGAGTCCCATTCCGACGCCAGTTCCGTAAACCATCGACGAATTCCACCTTTGGTCTAAAGCTATAGCTCCGACGGCCTTTTGAGGCTCGACGGGCAAGGGAACCTTGTAAACGAAGCCTAAGACGACGTTAATGAATCCCATCGCTAACAATATGCCGACGGGGTTCAAGCCTAGCACGGTGATGTACGCTACGACGAACGGGTTGAGGGGTCCGAAGTCGCCGAGGGCGCCGGCGAACTCCCTTAAGCTAAACTCAAAATCCTTGACCTTGACCATAGCTACCTTTTTCCTCACGCTTTAACCGAGCCGAATCAACGGTTAGTAGAAGGGAAGTGAAAAATAAACGAAGGTGCTTCCGCTGTTCGATTGGCTGGGAACGTTTGCTTATTTCGTAATACGGCTATCGAACGAAGGCGCTCGTCGGCTCGGCGTTAAGGCACGTTAGAAAAAAGAGGGGAATCGATCGACGTCGTTACTCCTTTACCTTCGTTAAGTACGCCCAGCTCGTGACGACGAGAACCGATACGATGGATCCTACGAAGCCTGAGATGACCCACTCGAGCCTTGTGAGCTCGGGAAGGAGCTCGATCAAAACCGGGAGCAACCGACGCCCCATGAGGTCGATGAGAGCCCCTCCTACGAACCCTAAGACGGCGACTGGCGCTAGCACCTTAAGCTTCCCGCCCATTTAACCACCGCCTTAAGCAGCCGATCAGCCTCCTTTAGGCTTTAATCACAAAATCCATCGATCTAAACCATCGAACCGACTGAAGCCCTTTTAACAAACGAGTTAAAGCGCGGGCTACGGCTTATGCGCACCGCTTTACGTCGCACACACGTGCGTACTGGACAGCGTATTAACAACGCAATAATAGTGCCTCAGAGCCCCCTCCTTCGGTGTCCGCATTGAGCGAGCGCTTCGTAAAGGCTTGGGAAGGGCCTGAAAAAACCACGCCGCCGGTATCGGTGAGGATAAGGGACGCATTAAGGCACCCAGGTCCTCTTAAAGCCCGCTTAGATAAGGCGATTCGCCGCATAGAGCTACAGATCCAAAGGCTTGATCAAGCTGGCGAAAGGTTCAGCCAACGAGATAAATCTATTTTCGCAAAGATCGTCGAAGCGTACACAAAGCACGATATGGCGAGGGCTAACGTCCTCTCGAGCGAGTTAGCTGAGATACGTAAGATGCAACGCACCATCTTACATTCAAGGTTGGCCTTGGAACAAATTTCGATGAGATTGAAAACCGTGTCTGAGTTAGGCGATTTGGTTGTAGCGTTAGCGCCCGCTATCGGCATATTAAGAGCTGTTCAAGTTGGCCTTGGAACTCTCATGCCTGAGGCCGAGAGGGAGCTTAGCCAAGTGGGCAACATGTTAAGCTCAATCGTGATGGATGCAGGCCAAATCAGTGGCCTCACTTTGAACTTCGAGAGCGTCACTGATGAGGCTCAAAGGATCTTAAACGAGGCAGCCGTGGTAGCGGAACAACGGATCAAAGAAAAATTGCCGGAGCTTCCGGTTGGCATTCCAGTAGGCGAAAGGGCTCCAGCTGGTGTCTCATAACCGCCGATAAAGGTCGAGCATGTCAAAGCTCGCCCCCTCTTTTTTTCTACTACGGCCCGTTAGGGACGAATACGGTAGACGATTGGGTCATGTTATTTCATTTGCATTCGGCCTAAGGGGGCGAGTGGAAGAGGTCATCGTTCAACGGGACAGCGGAGGGATAATCCGTTTTCCAGTCAATCGACTGAAGCTGGAAGGCACAGACATCGTATTATTATCGCCGCTTAAGGAGGCCGCCGAAAGGCTTCGTGATGAGATAACGTCCGTACGCCATAAGGAAAGAGCCCTCATCAAGCTATCGAAGGACAAGGCGCCTGAGGACGTTTACGAATGCCTTCGTAAAGGCTTCGAGGACGCCTTCAATCAGCTAAAGGACGAGGCTCAAGGCATTATCAAGGGTCTTGACGAACAGATATCGTTGTGCAATCTTCAAGCCAAGGAGTTAAGCCTCGCCTTAGCGAGCTTAGAGATCGAGCATAACGCCGAAGGGATCGATGAGGCATCTTACAGGAAGGCTCTTGAGGCGGTTTCAGAGGAGCTTAAGCGCGTAAGCTCCGAAAGAGCCGAGTTAGAGCTTGTGAAGAAGAGGCTTCTAAACGCCCTTTCAGAGGAGCTCAAGGTAGTCGAAGGAGCGATCGTTCAAGAAAAGCCGATATTGGTCTACGTAAAGGAAGCCTTGGATTTTGGCGGTGAAGAGAGAAGATGAAACTTTTTAACGTCAAGCCTCAGCCAGGCGATGTTGTAACGAGGTCCGTTGAGGAGCTTAAGGTTCAAAACATCAAGCTTCAGCAGATTACCTATAGGTTGCGTCAAAGGAGCGAATCGCTTTTCAGATCCTGCGTCTCCGCCATTAAGAGCGAAGATGGGAAGCGCGCGACCGTTTACGCGAGCGAACTCGTTGAAGTCCGAAAGCTTCTAGGCCTTCTAAACAAGGTTCAATTGGCCTTAGAGCGCGTAATAACGAGGCTTGAAACGATACGGGAGCTCAGCGACATCACGATGGACTTAAGGCCTGTCCTTTCGTCCTTACAAGAGATTGCGAGCCAGCTCTCCGACGCCTTGCCTGAGATATCATCCCAGCTTAGGGAGGTGGATAAGTGCATTAGTGAGACTTTGATCTTAACCAAGGTCAACGATGGCATGGAGCAATTGGTGCAAACGGGCGCTGAAACCCAAGGAAGCGACGAGATTCTTAAGGAGGTCAGATCTTACGTTGAGCAAAGGCTTGCGGAAAAGCTTCCAATGCCTCCTGCGATCGCGGAGGCCCGAATGGAGGCTGTCGAATTGCCGTCGTCAGAAGGCCCTTCAAGTGGATACTCTATGAAAGAGGCTTCGTTTGAAGCGGAGCCGAAGGCGTACGTTGAAGACGTCATCTTCGAGTACTTAAGGAGGAGGGGAGGCCGCATAAGCTTGAAGGAATGCGCCTTGGAGCTCAACCTGCCTCTTGACGACGTTAAGGACGCCTTAAGGAGCTTGGATAGGAAGGGCAAGATAACGCTAAGGCATCCCTCGTGAGCTCGATGGGAGCCTCCTTAGAGCTAGAGAAGATAGCCACATCTTACGCCTCCGAGGCCGTTCAACTCGATAGACAAGGCCGCTTGAAGGACGCCATCTTGATGTATAATAGGGCCTCCGAGGTCCTCACGAAGCTCGTCCAGCTTTGCCCGAACTATGGGTTGAATAACATCTACCTACAAAGGGCCGCCGCCTACAGAGATAGGGTGAAGGAGCTTCAGAGGATTGAGTCGGTCGAACACTTAAAGAGGGAGGCCTCATCGATCGGGACGCCGTCAACGTCAGTCGATCTCGACAACCTCTTAATCAGGGAGAGGCTTAGCGTTCGATGGGAAGACGTCGTCGGTCTTGAGCATGCGAAGAAGGTGATTCGACAGGCGATTATTTACCCCAGTTTAAGACCGGACCTCTTCCCTTTAGGTTGGGCCAGAGGTATCTTACTCTTCGGACCTCCTGGCTGCGGGAAGACGCTATTGGCGGCTGCTGTTGCGACTGAGATAGATGCTACGTTCATCTCCGTTGACGCGGCATCAATCATGAGCAAATGGCTCGGCGAGTCAGAAGCAAACGTGGCCCGCTTGTTCGCTTCAGCTAGGAAGGCAGCTGAAAGGGGCAGGCCTGTGATCTTATTCATAGATGAGTTAGACTCGCTCATGGGAATGCGCTCCCATGAGGTAGGCGGCGAAGCTCGAGCGAGAAATCAATTCCTTGCTGAGATGGACGGGATCATAGATAAGTCGAAAAGGTTCCACTTATACGTGATCGGGGCAACGAATGCCCCATGGCAGCTTTCGTGGCCCATTTTAAGGCGTTTTCAGTACAGAATACTCATTCCTATGCCTGATTTTAACGCTCGCATTCAGATGTTCAAACTTTACACCAGAGGGGTCGAATTAGCTCCTGACGTTAATTTTGAAGAACTCGCGCGGATGACAGAAGGCTTCTCCGGCTCCGATATACGCGACGTATGCCAATCCACTCATCTTAACGTCATAGGCGAGATCTTCGAGTCTGGGCGGGCTAACGATAAATCAGCCAAGCCTAGGCCTATCAGGATTGAGGATTTTCGCGAAGTATTGAGGACTAGGAGGCCCAGCATTACGCCTGAAATGGTCGCCTCTTATCAGAAATGGGCGGACACTTTCAAGGCCTTATAAAAGGGCTTAGTTCTTCATAAGATGGAATTTCCACGACTTTCCTACGAAACTCAGGAAGCGAGTTGTATCCCTAACGCACTCCTTAAAGAACTCGATGTTTCTCGCATATGAGGCGTGACCCGACTTCACGTCTTCGCGCTCCTCCTGCAGCTCTTTAATACCTCGAACGATAAGGACTTCCGTAATATAACGGTCTGAGGCGCTCGGCGATGATATTAGAAGAGTCCACGAATGCCACGTTCAGCCTTAAAGCCTCAATGGCCTTCGTCGTTAGGGGTTTGACGACCAATTGGGAGAGGGAGGTTGAGGTAATCAGGGCAAAGCCAACCCTGCCGGATGCGAAAAAGGAGCTAGAGGCGCTTAAGGAGGCGTTTCACCACTTCTACTACGATTTAGGATTGTCGATAAGGGCGATCGCCGACTTACTTCACAAGTCGTTCGAGCCAGTTAGGTCGGCGATGGCGAGGGAGCGCATTCAATTTAGACCGCCGCATAAAGTTCCCGATCTATTCGTCCTCGGCGAAAAGGAGGAGGTTACGCCGCTAGTTTACGTGCCCGAGTTAGGCACGTATGTACGCAAGATCGTTTGGGTGCCAACGTTAGAGGATGTGTACTTATTCGGGCTTTTATTTTCGGATGGAAGCGGGTATACGACACATACGAGGGGGTTATGCGTTCCGCGTTGAATTTTGCAATAAGGATCGAACGCTAGTTAACATCGCGGATAAGTTGATGAGGAAATGCGCACCCTGTTGGAAACAGAGGCTGTAGGGGAGCTTTTACCCTCTTCCGTGACGGCGGAGGGCCAAGTCACGGCGGAGTATGTTGCTGGCTTCTTTGATGGAGAAGGCGCCGTAGCCGTACATGCGCCAACGCTCGCCGCTACTTTAGATGTCAGGCTCACCATACCTCAGAAGTGGAGGCCTATCCTTGAGTGCATCCGCAAGTTTCTTGACACTAAAGGCATTGAAGCAACAATTTACACGTACGGTAACGGCGTGTCCTCGCTTGAGATAGGTGAGGACAAATCAATCGTAGCCTTCGGCGAACTAACAATGCCGCATTTGGTTGTTAAACGTAAACAAGTGGAGGGGACGTTAAGGTATGTAAGGGGTGAGATGAGCGGAAACGACTTTCTGCTTTTATTACACAGAGAATATCTCGAAGGGAGGAGGAAGTGGTCGCCGCTTCGCGTACTACGACTTACATTTCCGTTGACCAGAACAGAGGCCGTGAAGCTTGCCGGAGAAGCGGCAAGGTTGAAAGCGAGAGAAGCGCTCAAAGAGAAGTACGTTGCCAAGTTGAAGGACATCTACGCCCGTTTACCGGACGAATTTGACATCGCTACGCTCCAAAAAGCAGGAGCATGGGCGACTAAAGACTACGCTAGGTATGCGGGACGCACGATGGAGGCGCTCGAATGGGTGGAGGGCAGATTTGTCAAATTACCGCCAAGGTTTCGGAAACTGGTGTTCAGAAAGAAGAAGCCACCACAAGTTTTGTTAAGTTAAGTAACAACCATCGTAAGGCGTTTTCAAAAGCGGATACTCGTCCCCATACCAGACTATAACTCCCGTCTTCAGATGTTTAAGCTTTACACTAAGGGTGTCGAGCTAGCCTCAAACGTCGACTTCGATGAGCTCGCGCGGGTAACGGAGGGGTTTTCCGGCTCTGACATTCGCGACGTATGTCAATCCGCCCACTTAAGGACTATAGGCGAGTTCTTCGATTCAGGGCTGGCGAACGATAGGTCGGCTAAGCCCAGGCCGGTTTCCATGGACGACTTTCGAGAGGCCCTAAGGATAAGGAGGCCCTCCGTCACGCCGGAGATGGTAGCCGCTTATGAGAAGTGGAACGACGCCTTCAGGGCCTTATGAGACTTCAAGCGCTCTCACGAGTAGGTCGAAGGCTTTCATTTAAAGCTTAGCGTATCGGCAAATGGCATACGTTAGTTCCCCAAGCGAACCTTTTAACTCTATAAGTAAAATTTCAAAGGGCGGAAGTGAGGCTTTAGCTTAAAGACATGAGTTCTGCGAAGTGATATATACTGCA
>WUQV01000068.1 GCA_009889585.1 Candidatus Bathyarchaeota archaeon
AGTAGGCCGGGGCCTCCTCGCGCGTTACGAATACTTACTTCGCGGCCCAGCATCACAAGGGTGCATCCTTTAATGACGCTGAGGTAGAGACCGTTCCAGTCCAGCGTTAACTTTCATCCCTTCCTCCCTCATGTCATGGGGGAGGCTTTCGCCGTGAACGGTTGAAGACGGCACATCTATCTGGCGCCTTAAACCCACATATCGCCCCAACGAGCATTCGGGCTTTCCTTTCCATCGGAAGGAGGGGCTGAGGTTGATAAACTTGACGCTAGCTGAAAGCAGTTTTAAAACCCCGGCCTTAGTGCATCGGCCTGCGGTTATCCGGTAAAGAGTACCTAGGATGGCAGGCCTCTGACTTAACATAGGCTCTATACTTGAAATCCAATTGCCTTTTACTCGCCTGTAATACTGGCAGCCTTCATACCGTTATTTGCCCAAGAGTTTAAGTCTTTTAACTCATCCGCTTTATCGAGCGTCCTATGTAGGATTTACTCCTTATGACTTTAATTTATGCCAATGTAATGTGCATCTATCTATCGCAGTTTTACTAAGGGACATAGTTACATTCGCTTACGCTCTAAGTCGCCCTCTGAAATTTCCTATCTCTTAAACTTCATCAAGGGCTCCAAGTCCATTTCGAAGGCGGCAACGGGGTTCCCTATCCCGAAGTTATTTAATACCTCTGGATGTACCTCGCCTAATACTCCGACCTTCTTACGCCCGATGTATATGGACGCAACTCTGCCTGGGATGAAGCTCGGATGCCTCGTCGCCTTAATCTTCCACCTCTTAACGCCTAAGTTATTCAACAAAGAATCTACGATGCAACGGGCCTCTGTATAACTAGCGTTGGCGTACGCAGAGACCCCTGCTACGTGAGGCCTCCTTTCGCTTCTCGTCTCAGCCTTCGGCTCGATCCTTAGGACGTCCGAGACCTCGAAAAGCCTTTGAGGGTAGCTCTCATGTACGTTATCCGCTAGGTTCTTCAATAAACTCGGCAATAGCTCCTCCCTCATCATGGAGTACTCAGATGAAACAGGGTTTGCCAATCGTATCGGCTTGCCCCTCGCCCCCCTCATCTTCGCGTAGTGGATGGCTTCGTTCGTCAACGTGAAGTTCATCGCCTCCGTGAACCCTAGCCCTATCATTATCTGACGTACGAAATTCACGAGCTTGCTCGTCGGATGTTGTTCGCCAACGGTAATCGTCGCTGGCATTTTAGGCTTCAACCTATAGTAACCGTACCCTATAGCGAGCTCTTCCACTAAGTCCACTTCATGAAGGATGTCGATCCGATAGGCGGGGATCGAGACCTCTAAGACGCCGCCTTCGATGGCTTTCGCGCCTAATCGACATCTATTTAAGCATTCAACGGCTTTCCGTTCGGTGATCCTCAACCCTAGCAACCTTCTGGCGTAATCGAGGCGTAGGCGAACCGTTGACGGCCTTAAGTCCGGCGAGATAAGCTCTTGATGCACGTATTTGACGACGACCGATTCGACGACCCCTCCTAAGTCCGCTAACGCCGTGACGAACACGTTTAAACACTTCGTGACGGCGTTAAAATCAGGGCCGGTTACGTCAATGAATACGTCCTTCGTTCGAGGGCTGACCCGCGTTAACTCCCCGTTTACGATCGGCGGCATCGAGAGGACTTCATTACGTTTATCGATTAATAATGGGTAACGTAAGGCCCAATTGATTAAATGTCGAAAGGCTAAGCCTTTCTCATGCTTTGCCAATATCTCGCGCAAGCTCGCCTCCTTAGCCCAACCCAACGGGACGAACTTAACGGCGTCAGGATCAGCCGTCGTGTAAGCGAACGGCGGCTCGACGGCGTTAAGGTCGTGAACGCCTATCGATGCCTTCTTACGGTTGCGACCAACTCCCCAATGAAGGTCCTCTTGCATTTCCATGAGCTCCTTAACGACATCTTCGTCCAACTTGAGGCCTTTGACGACTGCTCCTAAGATGTAAGGTCGAACTTCTCCGATCGATTCATCGACGTTCACCACGATATCGCCTTCTTTCACCTCGTACTGAGGTAGCCCAACCTCAAGTTCCATCAAGCCCTTGAACGCTCTAGCAACGCCGACGTGGCTAGAGAAGTCGACGCGATTAGGGCTGTATTCAACGCGGACGTAATCTCGGCCTACCTCCTCCACGTCTAAGCCTATCCAAGGCAACCACTTCGCCATCTCTTCGGCTGTTAACGGGCGGCCGACGAGCTCGCTGAAGCGCTCTTGATGAAGAGTTACCACAGGCAAACGGGCGTCCCTCGGACCCACCTTAAGTCGTTCTTGTAAAGAAGGCGAACGTCCTCTACTCCTAGCTTCAACATTGCTAAGCGCTCGAGGCCAGCGCCCCAAGCTAAGACAGGGTGTTTAACGTCAAGGGGGGCTAAGACCTCAGGTCGAAACACGCCCATCCCGCATAGCTCGAGCCAAGCTCTCTTTTTCTCTAAGTAGGCCATCGCTTGAGCCGATGGCTCGGTGTAAGGGAAGTACGTCGGTCGAAATAGCACCTTCCTCAAGCCGAGCTTACGGTGGAACTCCTTCATAACGCCGAGAAGGTCTCTGAACGTGACGCCTTTATCCATTATTATTCCTTCGATTTGATGGAACTCAGCTAAGTGCTTGTAGTCCACTTTCTCGTTACGATAGACTCGGTCGATCGAGAACACTCGAATCGGAGGCTTTTTATGCTCAGCTAAATACCTAATCGTCGTTGCCGTCGTATGAGTCCGTAGAACTAATCTCTTCGCCTCCTCAAAATCCCATGAGTACCTCCAACCTGACGAGCCCGTTATCCAACCGTCCTCATGAACCTTAGCTACCCTCTTTACGCGCTCAACGTCCATCAATTCTCCGACGCTCGGCTCCGCTAAGTAAAACGTATCTTGCATCTCTCGAGCCGGATGGTCTTGAGGTTGGAAGAGGGCGTCGAAGTTCCAAAATGCCGTCTCCACGAGAGGCCCTCGAACCTCCGTAAAGCCCATTTCTAAGAAAACCTCGCGGATCTCTTGGATGATCCGTTGAAGAGGGTGAGCCCTCCCAGGGTGAAGAGCCGGACCAGGGGCCAGGACGTCGAACCGCTTTAACTTGACGTCCCTCCAACGGCCCGTCGCAATGAGCTCCGGGGTGAGTTGGCTTACCTCTTCGATCAGCCTTATGCCTCGCCTGACGAGCCTCCAACCCTCTTCGGTTAACTCGAGCTCCCTCTCGACCTTTCTCTTAACGTTAACTATCCCCCGTCTCCTGAGGACTTCGACGGCCTTTCGTAAGCCCTCGCTTAACGATTCGACCGTTAAGGGGCCCTTTTCGCTTAAGAGGGAGAGCAGCCTCTCGTCCTCCCCTAAAGGTTGTTCTCTTGAAGTCGAAAGAACGTGATACGGGTGCCTCAGCTCCGGTCTATATAAATTCGCCCAGCCCTTCTTCAGAAGCCAACCTAAGGCTATTTGAAGGAGCCCTTCGTTAAGCCTGGCGTGTTTAGCTGCCTCCTCGGGTCTTGCCTCCCCGCCGAGCTTTAACAAAGAGTTCAACAAACGCCGTTCGGGCAGGCCTTCCTTTGCGTAAGAGAGGCCTTCGTCAGTTATCGATACGACGTTCATCCCCCTCTCGTGAACCCTCACCAAGCCCTTCGACGTAAGCGAGAGAGTAGCCCTCATTACGGCCGCATCGATTAAGCCGCTTGTCGCGGCTACGTCACTAACGCTAGCCCTCCCGCCGAGTCTTCGTAATGCCAGCAGCGTCTTACGCTCGTTTACACTTAGATGGGGCACAACCTCACCTTAGTAAAGGCCTGCTAATCTTGCTGTTAACTTCAAAGGCCGTTAGCGCAGTTAAGGTATGCCGTCCGCTGGCGGCGAAGGGGGTCTGTCTCATAGGATTCAGAATTGGCGGGACATTCTTCCTCCGCTCAAGGATGGAGCTAGCTTATATTTATACTTTGCCCCTTTCGGGCTCTGTTGAATTTAACGACGTTTAAATTGTGTTTCAGCTCGATAATGAAAGGCGATTATCTTCTAAACTTCTCTTGAATCTTACTCAATATATGCTTAAGATCCTCACGTCTTGAAGAAACTATCGCCATAACTTTTTCCACATCCTCTAAATACCTCCTGACTTTATCAAGCTCGATTTTTAAGGACTCATTGCTTATCCAACCTTCATAGAATCCTTCAGCATGAAGTCTAATCGCTCTCGCCCACATCCTGTCGGCCAAGCCAAGCTCTCTAACTTCTGGTACGTATTTTTCAAGAGCCTCCATGAGCTCATTTCTTTCGACTCTGCCCCTTGGTTTCTCCACACCTGCACATGTAAGTAGATAGTCGGTTACTAAGACCGTTGCAAGCCAACCTTTCTCACAACAATTTCTAAGCTTAATTGGGTCTCCTGTTTCAAGGTACTTCTCATATTCCTCCCTTGAGGCTTTCAACGCTCTACGTGCGTCTTCCAAAAGAGACATGCTGGCCCATGCATTTGAATTTGCCTTCCTTTTAAGCTTTTCTTCGGTAATCCTAAGCCATCAGTTTTGATCTAAGTTTAAGTTAATGTTTGCAGTCTTTGTTAGCATCTTATCGTTCAAGCTCATGAACAGTCTTATAAAGTTACAATAGATGCCAAATCCCCTTCTTATCAAAGAGGAAATTGATTCAATAAACCACTCCTTTGAGAGGACTGACTATTGCATGACAATTTCTTTAGCTTTATCAATATACTTAAGCCTCTTCTTCTGATGATCTCTTATGAAGCTTAATACTACATCTATCGTATGTCTCTTACAATCACCGCATATTATTTTCCCAGTCTTACACATCTCATATAATCCCATGACATCTTTATCGTCCTCCATAAAGTGAAACGCATTAAGTTCGTAAACGGGGCATGCCTCTGGCATTCCTCCTAACTCCCTTTGCTCCTTAACCGTCGGCCTTCCACCTGTGAACGCATTCATTATTTTCTTAGCGATTAACTCTAACGGCTCGTTCAATGTGAAATAACTCATCGGATCGCGTTTACTCATCTTAGGCGATCCATCTAAGCTCTTGATGAGCTTATGGTACGTTGAAGATGGGAGAACGAATCCGAACTTACGCTTGAACCTTTGGGCTAGGTCCCTCGTGAACCTTAAGTGAGGGTCTTGATCTATGCCGACTGGCACGACTGTCGGCTTAGGGCCTCCGAAGTCCTCGTGCTGCGGCAGTAAGATGTCTCCAGCCTGTATGAGGGCCGATAGGTACAAGCCGAAGTGGCGCTCCCCATAAACGGCCTTAAGCGTCGCTAACGTCACGCCCCTAGAGAACGTTATCGCAAAGTCTTTAACGCGTTCCTCCTTCGACTGTCGATAAACGTAAGCATTACGTGGATCTAGCCCTAAGGCTAACACGTCCGCTACGTTCTCTACGGCGATGCGCTCGCTTTCGTCGAACGGTATGTCGTTATCCTCATACGCCTCTATATCTGCGATGCAATAAAAGACCCTCGCCCCCTGCCGTTGGAAGTAAACGATCTCCTTAGCCGTCATCAACGTCCCGAGGTGGAAATCGCCTGTGGGCTTTATGCCGCTTAATACGGCGAACTCTTGACAGCCTTTCATCGCCTCTAAAATTTGCTCGAAGTCCCTATGGGCGAAGACGATCCCTCTGCGCATCTCAGGGCTGGGGTTCGGGATGTCGGACAAAAGAGGTTTAAGGGGCCTTATGCCGAACTCCTTGTAGAGCCGCTCGTAATCCTCGACGATGGTTAAGCCCCAAGGGTCGAGTATGAGGGGCCTTTCGTCCTTTGATTCCCTTAACGATATTCCCATTCGCCTTCCCTCAGAGCTTGTGCCCTTTTGATTCCTTCCTAATGAAATTAAGGCCTTCAATAGTTAGCGTGAAATTTGAAGGCACTTGATATCGTGGAGGAGAGGTGAGCTTAATCGAGGGGTTGGAACGACCTAATGCCATTCCAAATTCGTTCACCAAGGCGATTAGCTAACAGGCACATATAAGCTTTTAACCTAAGGATGAAGAATTAAGGGTCAACATATGCATCGAGAAATTTAACGCGAGCCCGTCGTTATAGCTACAAGAATCGTCGGAAATTGGATCTCTTTGCTTAAAAGAGGCCCTAATGATTCTTAGGGAAGGCCGCCGCTGCTTTTAAGGGCGACAAGGGCTGCAGGCTATCGTGAACGATCATGCTAAGGGGTTTAGAAAGCCTAAAAATACTTAGCGTCTTTGATGGTGCGAACGAATGTCGCAGGGAGGGGTGGTGAAGCAACCTAAGCATTCGCTCAAGGTTTACACCGTTGAGAGGCCTTTTAAAGCGAGTGAGGAGCTGCGAGAAAAGCTGAAGGACGCCTTAAGCGGTAAGATGATAACGAGAATGAAGAAAGAGGCCGTCCGCTGTCCTTTGCTTAAAGAGGAAAGGCCCTTCCTAGAGTGCTTCGTATGTGATAACTTCCTTAGAAGGGTTAAGGGTGAGGTTCA
>WUQV01000069.1 GCA_009889585.1 Candidatus Bathyarchaeota archaeon
CAGCTCCAGCTGGGATCCAGTGGACTAATGGAGCGCCTAACTTCTTAGCCTCCTCGTAAGGATCGCTGTGGTAGGCCGCTTCAATACAACCTTCTCTTACGCCTTCGACGTAAACGTTGAAGAGCTCCATGAGGCGGACGACGGCTCCTTCTTTGAAAGAGCTTAAGTCATCCGCTGAGATCCACAAGGAGGCAGCGCCTTCACGCGGTCGAATGACGAACGATCGAAACCCTCGCTCCGGATGATCTGGATGAAGGCGGACGTTAGCTACGTACGAACGTAAGAGGCCCCTCACGATCAATCGAACGGGCTTTTTAACGAAGAAGTACCTATCGACCGTTTTATCTACGACCTTACGATTGTAAGCGTATAAATTCTCCCAGCTGAGGACTATGTCGACGGCCTTCGGCCCTATCTCGATCATCAACCTCCTTATCGCCTCGGGGGTCACGCCTCTCCTTCGTAAGGCCATTAACGTAGCAAGCCTCGGGTCATCCCAACCTTTAAAGAGGCCGCTTTTAACTCCTTGAACGATCTTGGACTTGCTTAAGACGGCCCCTACGACCTTAAGCCTTCCGTAGTGAATTGCCTCTGGGTAATCCCAGTTGAAATGGCGGAAGAGGTACTCTTGTTTCACTTGGTTCGTTAAGTGCTCCTTCCCACGAATTATGTGCGTTATGCCCATTAAGCGGTCGTCAATGCCGCAAGCGAAGTTATAAAGGGGCCAAATCCTGTACTTATCGCCTACCCGTGGATGAGGGTATTTCTTAACGTCGATTATCCTAAGGGCTGGCCAATCTCTAACGGCTGGGTTAGGATGGCTTAAGTCCGTCTTAATACGAACGACGGCATCCCCTTCTTCATACGTTCCATCTATCATCCTTTGCCATCGTTCCAAGTGAACTTCAGGAGCAAGCCCTCGACAAGGGCACTGTCGTCCAATCGCTATAGCCTCTCGAAACTTCTCCTTTTTACACGTACATACGTATGCGTTGCCTTTCTCAAGAAGGTTCTTCACATGCTCGTAATAAATCAAAAGGCGATCGCTTTGTATGAACTCGCCATCCCACTTACAACCAAGCCATTTCACATCTCTCTTTATTGCATCATAAAACTCTAAGGATGGCCTCTTTAACTTAGGATCAGTATCTTCAAACCTTAAGTAAAAGCGACCATTATACATCTTAGCGTACTCATAGCATAGGATTACAGCTCTTGCAGAACCTATGTGTAAGACGCAATCCGGGTTCGGCGAGAAGCGAGTTATAACGCATTCGTACCTTTCGACGTTCGGCAAAGGCGGCAGGGCTTTCTCTTCTTCGACCCGCCTTTTAACGAGGGCATCAGGCCATTTCGCCTCAAGGGCGTTCCTTTGCTCATTTAAGGAAAGGGCATTGACCTCGTTCACCACGGCTTTGATGAGGTCGAGAATGACTTTGACGTTAGCCTTTAGATCCGGGCGTTCAGCCAAAAGCCTCCCGAGGACTGGCTCAACCTTCGCCTTTCCATCGTGATCAACCGCGTTTAATAACGCTATCCTTAAGATAGCCTCTCGAAGCCCTACGTCCGCCATCATGCTCAAGTTCACACTTTCCTCTCTATCATATAATCGACCAAGGCCTTTAAACGTGCTTTCGCCTCAGAATTCGG
>WUQV01000070.1 GCA_009889585.1 Candidatus Bathyarchaeota archaeon
AGGCCGTAGGACTAACGTGGCGTTGAAGCAAAACGGACAGCGTAGGTTACAACGCGGTAAAAAGAGGACGGAGGAGATCCTTCCGCTCCAATCGACGAAGCTAGGGCTTACGAAGCCCTTAACCTCAAGCTTCTTCAACGCGATCTTCATCCTTTAGATCGAGCCTATGCCTTTAACGTCCCAAGCGAGTTGCTGTAAAATAAGCTGGGAACTCGTAGGCGATTTACTTTTCGTTCATCGAGGCTTCGCAATTTGCCTTTTAAAGCCTTTTCATTCGGTCTTCATCTACGGCCTTTTCACGCCTTTGACTCAATCGCGCCCGTTCGAAGTCGACGCGTCAACTCATTCGGCTGTCGGTCAACATCCTTTAGGCGTGAAGAATAACCTCGTTTGACCCTTCGTTCGGACGTTTAACGTCCTTACCTTAATCGTTATTGGGAAATCCTTAACGACCTTTCCTAAGATAAGGCAATGATGAAGCGGCAAATCCCTAGCGATAGACTTAACTGTTTCGACGTCTACCTTGGCCGCCCTAGAGACTATCTCTAAGTCGTGCTCATTCGTGAAGTTAAACAAGAATATGTTATCTGCCTGTCTATAGATGCTCTCCTTTATCGAGTCCGGTTGATTCGTCACGAAGGTGGTGAAAACGCCTAAGTGACGCATCCTCGTGATGATGTCGTCCCAATAAGTTTCCCGTAAATAAAGATGAGCTTCTTCAGCGAATAAGAACGCAGCTCGTAAGCGCCAGCTCGTGAGGAATTCGACGAGCTTGCTAAGCGCGTACTCGACGACTATCTGACGGTCTACGGACGACATGTCGCGTAAGTTGATTATAATGGCTCCGCCGTTCCCCTTAGCCTTCTCTAAACATCCTTCGAACGAAACGACCTCCTCCGGCTCATCTGTGAAAAACCCTGAGTTTAACAAGGCATGATAACGGCTGAAAAGGGCATCTCGGACGTGTTGATTGCATTGCCAACCTCGTATAGCCTCCCCTAAGTCCCTTAACGTTAACATATTCCGCTCCTCTAGGAATCGCCAGATGCGCCTGAACTCACGAGCAGACGTGCCGGGCAATCGTAAGGCGTGAACGAGTATGTTAGACATTATCCTTAAGTCCACTTGCTTCAAGCTAACTTTGAAGCTTTGAGCAGGGATTAAGACGTGAACCTTGTTGTAGTAATCGCTCGGCTTGCCGTCTGCGGAAAGGCCTAGCTCCGTGTACTCGCCGTTAAGGTCGAGCACGATGACCGTTGCCCCGTAATGAACTAAGCCTAGGACCAAGAGCTTCGATAGATGGGACTTGCCCGTCTCCTTCTTCCCGGTGATTATGTTAAGCCTTCCGTCAAACGACTTAACGTCGACGAACAGCGGGGAGCCCTCTTTAGTCTCCCCTAAGTAAATAGGCAAGCCCCCGTCGACATCCGCTAAGGAGAGCAAATCTGAGACCGGCAGCTTCTTAATCGTCGAGCTCGCCCGAGAGGGAAGCCATGCTGTATCGTTCGTCAACCTTCCCTCCTCTAACGTCGCTCGAACTTTGCACACGAGCACCCCTGCGTCTTGAATTAACTCGACGTGAGAGGCTATCTCCAAGGGGTCGATATCCTCGCCCTCGATGTAGCCACCGTCCTGAGCACAACTTCGTAACAACTCCTCTAACACGCCGGGCACGTTAGCGAATTGAACGTCGACGACGTGAACTACTAACGCCCTTCCGTCAGGGTCTTCTATTAAGAGGTAATCACCTTTCTCCACGTCTTCATGCGGAAGCCGTAGGACGTGAACGGTGTTGCCCTCCTTTTTGTACAACTTCACTTCGCGAACGCCTCCTCGTTAACCATCCGGCCCCTTGCCGAACGGCCCGAACAAAGCCTTGCGAACGTCAGGCCTCGTGACTATCTTGACGTTATATCTGCTCGTCAAGTAACGTTGCATGGCGATTACTTCGCTCGCCGTGAAGGTGCATAATATGTGGGCAAGCCTTAAGCTCTCAGGGTAGCCTTGTGCCATCAGCTCATTTCCGATAAGCCGCCTGACGGCTTGTACAGCTCGATCTAACGGGACTTCCACGTCTACATCCAAGCGGAAAACGTTACGGTTATCAAGCTTGGCTACGTAGACGCGGCCTAAGTAGCACGAGAGATCACTCGATGTTAATCGTTCGTCCAACGGCAATAGGCACGGCGGTTTATGATCGATAAGCGCATCGGCAAGTTGCTGACCCCAAAGCCGTAAGCGAGTGGCTTTTGAGAGAGCTAGGACGACGTTTCCGTTCCTTTGAGCCGTCTTCAGCAAATCCCTAACGAGAGAGCTTGACGAATCCGAGGCCTTGGCTACGAGGGATCCATCCCAAAGGATGAGGCCGTCGTGTAACGTCGAGCAGAGGTCCGCTTGAAGCCATCGCTCGAGTAAATTGGCCATCCTAGGTTGTAAGCAAGATACGTCAGGAGCCATCGTTACGTCTTGAAGAATGGGCTCCTCATCGAGTGAAACGTCGCAATCCCCTTTGAGAATTTTGTAAACTTCATGTTTATTCTGCTCGGTCACGTGGAATAAAAATGGCCCAATTCTGATGTAGCGATATAGCCTTCCTTGCTTATAGACCACGGCCCCCCTTACGGCTAC
>WUQV01000071.1 GCA_009889585.1 Candidatus Bathyarchaeota archaeon
GAGCTAACCACGACGAGGAGAATGGTTAGGATGATGCGATTTACGGCTCTTAGTCGCATGATTATCTATAGCAGAGGACGATTCGGATGATAACCTTTTTGTCCGCTTTCTGAGGTATCAACTGTGTTGGAAAAGTCCATCGTTCACATGATAATCTTTTGTCCGCCCCGTCCCCTCGTAACGCTTTGGCTCTTGAATCGAAGGAAGATGCCGAGGCAACGCTACACCGTTCTAATAGGCTTCGACGCCGTCAACCTTCAGCCAGCGCTTCGCGCCCCTCCCTTATCGGTTAGCCATCTTCAGACTTAGGAAGGAAATGGTTAACTAAGCGAGCTTTATTTCGATAAACAAGGATCTCGCTGAGAAAATTGGAAGTTACATTAAGGTTTTATCTTCGCCCTCCTCCAACGCCTTCTCTTAGGATGGGTTCGAACCCTTCCGAAAGTCTTAACCATAACCCACGTCGGAACGGCTTGCTTTTGCTTATTAGCTTTCGCCAACCTTAGCTTTTTAGCCACGGGCTTATTCCTAGCCACACGTCCTACCTCCTCTTTATCTTAATCTCCCTTCTCCCAGATTGCAAATGCATAAGTATTTGCTTAAGATCTTCATCAGTTATCGGCACGTTTATCTTACCAGCTTGAACTAATTGTATAAGCTGAATCTCTATTTGAGATACAAACTCAGGCTTCACCATCTTTAAGTTTGTAAGCCTTTGTCTAGCATCAGGACTTAATATCTTACGTAATACAGCTTGCTTTTGTGCTTCAATTTGCTGTTGAATTTGAGCTCTACGTTGCTCCTCCGCTATCCTTTGTTGAAGTTCTAACAACTTTCTATATCGAATTGCTTCAAGCTCTTCTTCATCAGACATATAAATCCCTTAATACTTCTTCAACTCAGGGATTGATACCTCCAACTCCTTTTTAATTTCAGCAGATAATCTCTCTAATAACTTCCTCCCTTCCTTAGATATGATCCTTCCCTTATTGCCCAAAGTCCTCACTAAACCAGCTGCTTCTAACTGTTGCAATGCCTCCCTTACGATCGACCCTCCGGCTTTACGCTTATGCTCCGGCCTAGCCCCTCGATTTTCCCTACCCCCGTATTCAGCGCGCAAGTGATCGATCCCCACGGGCCCCTTTAAGTAAACCTTACGTAATAAAGAAGCGCAACGTATATACCACCAATCCGGGTCCTGCGGAGGCCTTTCCACATGGCAACCGGTTTTAACGAATGAAGCCCATTCAGGAGGAGATACCTTATCTACATTCTCCTTTAGGTGCTTCGCTAAACGTTTTATGAGGATGGACGCAGGAACGTCGTAAGGGGTCGACAACGCTCCCCTCCGATGTTTTCCTTAAGGATTAGGGACTTCAAGCTTTAAAGGCTTTTATAAGGCCTTATCGTTCGTCGACGACTAGCGTTTATCGCTTGATCAAGTCCATGGCAGCTTCATTCGCCTTTCGAATGACTTCTTCCTCATTCAAAGTTATAACATTGCGATCCCTCATTATAATCCTTCCATCGACGATAACGATGTCTACATCGCTACCATACGTCGAATAAACAATGTTAGCATATATATTATGCAAGGGTGCAAGATGTGGCTTTTTCAAATCTATAAGGATTATATCAGCCCTTTTTCCTACTTCAAGCGATCCAATGATATCATCTAAGGCTAATGCCTTCGCCGCATCGATCGTCGCCATCTTCAAGGCTTGATAAGCCGTTATCGCCCTTGGGTCTTCGTACGAGGCCTTTTGCAACAGCGCGCCGACCTTTAAGCTTTGAAACATGTCCAACGTGTTGTTGCTAGCTGGCCCATTCGTCCCTAAGCCGACGGTAACCCCGGCCTCAAGGAGGTCCTTGACCTTAGCGATCCCTTGGGCTAGCTTCATGTTTGAGATCGGGTTGTAAGCGATCTTTACGTTGTGAACGGCTAACGTCTTGATATCTTCGCTTGAAAGATGAATGCAATGCGCAGCCAATACGTCGGGGCCGAGGAAACCTATGTTCTTTAGCAGCTCCACCTCCGTGAGGCCGTACCTCCTCTTAACCAAGTCGAGCATCTCCTTCGACTCAGCGAGGTGA
>WUQV01000072.1 GCA_009889585.1 Candidatus Bathyarchaeota archaeon
CCCTGAGGTCGGCAGGTTGTGGAGGAGCGCTGGCTTCCTCCATGTAAACTTCTACGAGAATTGGCTTCCCTTAGAACAAGTAAGAGATGGCTTGAACGACGTTAAAAAGCTTGTAGAAATGTTAAGGCCCATGCTTTAGTGAACCATCGCCCTTTAGGATCCATTAAGCCGCTAGCTCAGGGCATCGTATAAAGCACTCATGCGGACGAGTGTCAGCCTTATGACTCTAACGCCCTATGGCTTAACTTCGTGTTAAGGAATTCTATCGCCCTTACGTAAAGATCTATTATCTGCTTAACTTTCATCGAGATGTGCCCCGCCTCCTCATAAAGCCCGAGTTCAACGTCCTTCCCCAGCTCCTTCAACCTTCGGTAAAACCTTTCGATGGGCTTAAGCGGGCACCTGCTGTCGTTAACAGGGTGCAAGAGGAGCAATGGCGCATTGAGGTTCTCAACGAAGTTTATCGGCGACCTATCCTTATACAGCTCGCGCTTTTCATCGGGCCTGCCCTTAAATAACCACTCATCGAAGCTCTTGAAGGCGGCATCGCTCAGCTCGTAGTCCTCCTCCCAATCCGAGACCCCTGCGATGCTAACGCCCGCCGCCCAAAGCCCTGGGCGCTTAGTCATGGCTATGTTCGTCATGAAGCCTCCATAACTTCCTCCCATTATTGCGATCCTCCTAGGATCTACGATGGGGAGCGTTTCAAGCCACTTCCTGCACTCTACCACATCCTCCAAGTCGCCTCCACCTGGATCCCCTATGTCCATGAATTGAAAGCTAACGCCGTATCCAGTGCTTCCCCTGAAGTTGGGGCCTACGACGACGTAGCCACACGCTGCTAACGCATGCCACACGGGCCTCCACGAGTCGGTGTACGCGGCCCAAGGACCTCCGTGCGCGACTAACACAGCTGGGTATGGCGGGCTCCATATGCTAGGCGTGAGCATGAAGCCATGTATCTCGAGGCCATCGAACGACTTGTACTTGAACTCCGACGCCTTGCCCATCCTCCTCCTAGCCCAATCTGGAAGGAACCGTGATGTATCGTAGACGTCCCTTAATTCGCCCGTCCTTAGGTCTAAGATCGATATCGTCGAAGGCCTATCGGTTGATGACCAATCGAGCATCATATTGGAACCGTCGTCAGAAACTCCGCCTGAGTAGTGTACGCCAGGCGGCAATGGAATCTCCCTTAGCCCTCCATCGAGCGTCTCAACGTATAACCTCGTTCTACCCTCCCTTAGGGCGAGGTAGCATGCCGATCCATCGGGCAGCCAGTCGAAGAACGTGAAGTCCCTTCCGACCTCCTTGCTCCTTGCGAAGTAGTTAACCGACATGGTCTTCACGTCGAGGTAAGCGAGCTCGTACTCGCCCCTAGCGTTCGTGCTGAATAAGACGCGGTTAGAGTCGTGGGAGAACTTGCATCCCATATTGAATGAGCCTTCACGCGGCGTGAAGACCCTTGGCTCGCCGTCGCGCGGCGTCAACACCAACTCCATCGACTTAGGCCTCCTCGTCGTGTCAGCATTAAGCCCGATCCGCTTGCCGTCTCTGCTCCAGCTCGGACCGAAGCACCATCCTTGAGATCTAAACGATAGCTCGGCCTTCCTAGATCCTACGTCGAGCAGCCAAAGGCCGTTCGCCTCAGCCGTCGCTGCGGTGAAGCCGATCGTTAAATCGTCAGGGGACCAACTCAGATGCCATATC
>WUQV01000073.1 GCA_009889585.1 Candidatus Bathyarchaeota archaeon
GAGTACCTTTTATATATTGGATGTACTGCTTCTTATGATACAAGGGCTATAAAAGCATCTCGGGCAATAGCAAGCGTCTTAATGAAGCTTGATATTGATTTTGGAATTCTTGGTGAAGAGGAAAGTTGTTGTGGAAGTGAGATAAAAAGGATGGGTGAGATGGGATTGTTTGAAGAGCTAGTTGAAAGAAATAAGGAGCAATTCAAAGAGCTTAATGTTAAAAAATTAATAACTTTATCTCCGCATGCATTTAACGTCTTTAAAAATGAATATGGAGATAGGGATTTCGATGTTTGGCATTACTCCATTGTTCTTTCTGAATTTATCGATTATGTAAAGTTCAAGAGGAATCTTAATGCAAGGGTCATTTATCATGATCCATGTTACCTTGGGAAGCAAAATGGAATATTTGAGGAGCCGAGGAAGATATTGCGAAGGATCCCAGGGGTAAAATTGCTTGAATTCGAAAGAAATAAAAGCAAAAGCCTTTGTTGTGAAGGAGGTGGAGGCAGGATGTGGTTTGAAGGAACGGGGGAGGGGGAGAGAAACGCAGTGATAAGAGTTAAGGAAGCTGTTGAATTAAACGCTAATGTAATAGCTACTGCGTGCCCATTTTGCCTTTTAACTTTAGAAGATGCTGTGAAAATTTTGGGATACGAAGAAGAAATGAAAGTTATGGATATAGCTGAAATCTTAAATCAGGCTTTGTGGTGATAAGCATTGAACGTCATTGCATGTATTAAAAGAGTTCCTGATGTTAGCGAAGTTGATGTTGAGATAGAACCAAGCGGTAAGGAGATAAAGAAGGAGAGGCTTACTTTCATTATTAATGAGTGTGATAATTATTCCTTAGAAGAAGCCATTAGGATAAAGGAGAGATTTGGTGGAAGCGTTACAGCCATTACCGTTGGATCGAGGGAGGATGAAGAAATATTGAGAAGGGCTCTTGCTATGGGCGCTGATAAAGCCATAAGAGTTGATTTTGACTTGAAAGGTGATTCATATACTATTGCAAGAGTTCTTTCAGAGGTTATAAGAGGGGAGAAGTACGACTTAATATTCTTTGGAGCTTTATCTGGGGATTTTGGATGTGGGCAAGTTGGAGCTTATGTAGCGAAAATCCTCGGCATTAATTGCGTTACATTTGTGAAAAGGATAGAGTACTTGAGCGGCTTCATTAAAGCATATAGAGAATTGGAAGGAGGTTTAGAAGAAGCATACGATGTAAAGCTTCCAGCCGTCGTAACGATTCAAACTGGGATAAACGAGCCGAGGTACGTCTCGATAATGGGGATAAGGAGGGCGAGGGCGAGGGAAATAAAGGTGTTAACGCTTCAAGATTTAGGGCTTAAGGATATCGACATAGCTCCTAAGGTTAAGTTAGAGCGGTTATACTTACCACCTCCGGTGAAAGCTGCTGAATTAATCGCTGGGACGCTAGAGGAAATAGCTATGAAGCTTGTTGCTTTGTTAAAAGGGAAGGGAGTGATATAGAATGTCTGTATTAATTGTTGCTGAGCATAGAAAGGGAGAAATTAGGGATGTAACGTTTGAATTGCTTAGTAAGGGAAGGGAAATTGTGAAAGCCATGGGTGGGGATTTATATGCAGTAATCCTTGGTAAGGATGTTATGAAGCTTGCAAAAAGCATAGCTGAGTTTGCAGATAAAATATTCGTTATTGAGGATGAAAGAGTGGAGAATAATGCTGAAGCTTATGTAAGAGTGCTTAAAAGGTTAGTTGAAAGAATAAGTCCGAAGTTGATAATTATGGCGAATTCCTCTTTTGGATTAGATATAGCCCCTTGTCTTGCAATGGAATTAGATATTCCTCTTATTACAGATTGCGTTGGGCTTAAATTTAGTGATGATAAGCTTATAGCAACGAAATCGATTTATGGTGGAAAAGTTCTTGCTGATTACTTGTTCGATTATGGGAAAACTTATTTTGTGACTTTAAGGGTAGGAGAGTTTAAGGTAACATATGAAAAAGGAAGGGGGGAAATAGAAGTTCTTCCTTCAATTGTGAAGGAAGAAGTAGTCAATAAAAGGTTTATAGGGTTTATAGAACCTGAAAAAGGAGAGGTGGATATAACCGCTGCTGATATTATTATCTCCATTGGTAGGGGGATTAAGGAAAAGGGGAATATTAAAATTACAGAAGAGCTTGCAAATACATTAGGAGGTGTTCTTGCTTGCTCAAGGCCGATAGTCGATTATAATTGGTTGCCAAAGGATAGGCAGGTTGGATCCTCTGGGAAGATAGTGAAGCCAAAATTGTATTTAGCTCTTGGCATAAGCGGCGCGTTTCAACATATAATAGGTATGAAGGATTCCAGTTTAATAATAGCTATAAACAAAGATCCTATGGCTCCGATATTCCGAGTTGCACATTATGGAGTCGTTGGAGACTTGCTTAAGATAGTTCCGGAATTAACTCGAATGATAAAGGAATCCAAAGGCATTAAATAATGAGTCAAAGGGTTTTAATCATAGGCGGTGGAGTAGCAGGGCTTCAAGCTGCTTTAGATATAGCAAATGCTGGTTTAAAGGTAACATTAGTTGAAAGGGAGCATTCACTTGGTGGAAGAGCAGCCCAAGTTTATAAGACATTTCCGAATTTGATTGAAGTAAAGAGTATTCTTAAGCCTATGATGGAATTTGTTTATTTGAATAAAAGCATTAATACCCTAACTAATTCTATTGTAAGAAGTGTGGAAGGCGAATTTATGAAATTCAATGTAGTAATAGAAAAAAGGCCAAGATATGTTGATATAGACAAATGCGATAAGTGCGGTAAATGCTCAGAGGTATGCCCGATAATCGTTCCAAACGAATTTGATATGAATTTAAGCGAAAGAAGGGCGATTTACTTGCCGTTTAAGTACGCTATTCCTCCGGCTTATGCTGTAGATTTAAAATCTTGTATTCACTTTTCCAAGGGATGCAATAGATGTGTGGAGGCTTGTCCGAATAATGCAATAAACTTTTATGAAAAGCCGGAAGTAATTAACGATACTTTTTGCTCGATAATTGTAGCTACTGGATTTGATCAATTCAATGCAGTGATTAAGGAGGAGCTTTCATATGGAGTGTATAAAAGCGTTATTACTGAACTTGAATTGGAAAGGATGCTTGATGAAGAAGGTCCAATGAAAGGAGAGCTCATAATAAATGGGAAGGTTCCAAAGGATATAATCTTCATACAATGTGTTGGTTCAAGGGATAGGAAAATCGGAAATACTTGGTGTTCAAGGGTTTGTTGCATGAATACTATGAAGCAAGCTTATTTGATAAAGGAAAAAATACCAGATGCAAATGTTCAAGTGATGTTTATAGATGTTAGAGCCTTTGGGAAAAATCATGAGGAGTTTTATGAGTTAGTGCAAAAAAAGGGAATAATCTATAATAGAGGTATTGGAGCTGAAGTTTATAAGAGAGGTGATAAATTAATCGTTAGAGCTGAGGATACGTTGCTTTCTAGACCGTATGAGATCGTTGCTGATTTGGTAGTTTTAGCTGCTGGAATAATCCCAAGGGAAGATACGAAGGCATTAGCTGAAGTTTTAAAGATTAAAGTTGGAGAAGATGGATTCCTATTGGAGAGGGATCGACAATTTCAAGTCGAATCAACGGCGAAAGGGATATTCATCGCTGGTTGTTGTCAAAGCCCTAAGGATATAGCCGATTCTATAACGCAAGGAAGCGCTGCTGCCGCAAAGGTTATAGGCGCCATAAACGAAGCCCTACGCTCGGGCGCTCCATGAGGACGAAGGGTTTAACGACGTGCGCGATTTTAGCCGCTACGTATGCAGCTTTAGTAAACGTCTTACATCCGATAAGCTTTATGCAAATTCAAGTCCGCGTGGCGAACGCCTTAATGGGGCTAGTTCCTACGATCGGCATGCCAGCCGTCTACGGTTTAACGCTAGGCGTTTTCCTAGCGAACTTAACGAGCCCATTAGGGCCGATAGACTTAATAAGCCCTGTATTTAGCTTCATTGGGTTGATGATGATTCATAAGTTGAGGAATTATAGTGTTATAGCTGGGTTGTTAATTTATAGCTTAATCCTTGGGGCATGGGTTTCATTTATGCTATGGTATGTCTTCAATTTACCATATATATTGACATTCGTATATGTAACAATTGGTATATTAATAGCGACGGTAGGATTAGGTTATTTAATGCATAGATTCATTGGTAGGTTCTTAATTGTTGAGAAAAAGGGCAGTGGCTATAATTAGCGGAGGACCTGATTCTATAGGGTATGCTTGCCTATGGAAGCTTAAAGGATATGCTATTCATCCGATATTGTTTTCCTATGGACAAAAGGGATTAAAGGAAGTTGAAGTCGCTAAGCGATTATTTGCTTGTCTTAATTTTGAGGCTCCATTAGAAGTTGATATATCATTTATGAAGGAATTATGGAAGGGAATACAATTAACTGATGAAGGCATAAAAATTGAGGAGACATATAAGCCAAGCGTCGTAGTTCCATTAAGAAATGCTTTGTTTTTGACGATTGGTATGATTTATGCTATTTTCATAGATGCTGATGTCGTTATATATGGTGCAACTTTAAGTGATTGCTCCCTTAGAGAGCAGGAGGATAAGCCGATGTATCCAGATTGTACTCCTCAATTCCTTGAAGGATTGCAAAAAGCTTTGAATATAGGCCATTTTTGGAATGTTACAAAAGTTGAATTATGGTCTCCAGCAAGGGAGTCTTTAACGAAGAGCGAGTTGTTGAGAAGAAGCTTTGAAATAATGGGCGATTTAATATTTGAAACTTGGAGTTGCTACTTAAGTGGTAATAAGCAATGTGGTAAGTGTGAATCATGTATGAATAGAAAGAAGGCGTTTGAAGAAGCTGGAATAATCGATAGGACTAAGTATGAGTCGTGATGCTATTATAGTTTACAATGCTTAAAGCTCACGAACGCGATTATCTTCTTCTGAATGTTAAATGAAGCAAGAGGAAGTTCCAGAGGAAGCTGCTTGTGAAGAAGGATATGCTAACTGCGACAGATAAAGCCTTTAGCTGGACAAGTTGCAGGGCCGTCTGCTTAATTCCGTTAGGTTACGCATTATGCTTTAGACTTACATAAAAGGCTATCGAGGTTTCCATGATAGATGTAACGAAGGGACAACTGGCCTGTGATGCATTGCTAAGGATTAACGCTATGGACCTGATAGGACGTTATAGCAATTTATGGCATAACATTCTAGGAACCTTTCGCCCTCTTAAGGTTGCCCCTTAAATGCGCCGTAGCGAGGCTGATAAGGCCGTCGAGGACGATGATACAGGAACGTTGAGCTTGACATTAAGTCGATCAGGACTTATAGCTAGGATTGAGATCGTCGCTAATACGCATCCATCGAGAGGCCGAGCTAGGAAGGCAAAAGGGAGCGCCAGCCTCATCGCTTCGGTAACTCGTTCAAGCTTAAAGCTCGCTACAACCTTGACGAGGATAAGGCTCTGGGGCGCGAAGAGCGTGAGCGAATGATCGCGATCGTTGGCACCGGCAAGGTCGGCGTCGCAACGGCCATACATTTAGCGGTTAAAGGGTTAGACGACCTCGTGCTCATCGACATCGTCGAAGGCCTTCCTCAAGGTGAGGCGCTCGACCTTACGCATATGTGTACGACGCTCGATGTGGACGTAGATATAATCGGCTCAAACGATTACAAGGACATGACAGGATCGGATCTCGTCTTAATATCCGCTGGGTTCATTAGGACTGCGGATATGTCGCGGCTCGACCTCCTTCATAAGAATACTGAAGTCGTCAAGACGATTTCTAAGGCTATAGCCGAACACGCGCCTAAATCCAACGTCATCATGATAACAAATCCTCTTGACGTCATGACCTACGTCGCTTACAAGGTGACGGGCTTCGAGAGGAACAGGGTCTTCGGATTCAGCGGCCTGCTGGACGTAGCGAGGTATAAGAGCTTAATCGCTAAGGAGCTAGGCGTAGCCGCTTCGACGGTATACACGACGATCGTCGGGGAACACGGCGACTCGATGGTCCTCCTGCCGAGGTTCACGCTCGTAGGAGGCATGCCGTTGACATCACTCCTATCGCCTGAGAAGATAGCGAAGATCATCGAGAGGACGAAGAGAATGGGCTCGGAGATAATTCGGCTGAAGAAGTGGTCGGCGTCTCATGCGGTCGGCGCTGGCGCGGCTTCGATGGCCGAGGCGGTGAAGAAGGATGCGAAGGCCATAATGCCAGTCTCAACGTACCTCGATGGCGAGTACGGGACATCGGACGTTTGCATAACCGTGCCATCCGTCCTCGGTAAGAACGGGGTCGAGAAAATAATCGAGCTGCCTCTTAACGAGGAGGAAAAGGCGGCCCTTCGAAGAAGCGTTAACGTCGTTAAGGAGGCAATAGCACAAGTTAGGTTGTGATCGTTGAAAAGCCCTATCCGCTCGGCTTAAACGAGCGATGCTTCCTAAGAGGTTTACGTCCTAGGACGCCTTAGTATGTTAAATCATCTCCTTCATGGCAACGGAATCTTGGTTTCATAGCTTAAGATTACCATCTCAAGCTATCCCTCATTAAGACGATATGAACGCTTGCCTCCTCTACCGGTTTGAAGCTAGCACCATTATTTCTCTTTTTTACTTTTAATTCATTATCTTCAGCGTGATAAAAAGCATCTTTCCCCTTATACTTTGCTTAAGAGCCTATTCTTATCATCCACAAAGACTAACTTTGGCTGTAAATTCGCTGCTCTTTCATCAGGGACGGTTACATACGAAAGGATTATCAGGACGTCTCCTTTTACTACCAATCTAGCGGCAGGACCGTTTACGATTATTTCCCCTTCCCCTCCTGGCATGGCATAGGTTTCAAACCTGGCGCCGTTATTTAGATTCAAAACCTCTACCTTCTCATAGGGGAGGATATTAGCGCTTTTAAGCAGGCTTTTGTCAATAGTTATGCTCCCCTCATAACCTAAATTCGTATCCGTGACCATTACGCGATGAATCTTGCTCTTGAGCATCGTCCTCATCATTTGCCTTCACCACTTCTTCGCCCTCCTCATATTTTTCCTTTTCGGTTAAAGGGACTGATAATACGTTTATCCTCATTACGTTAAACTAAAGTGATTTTAAAACCTATTGACGCCGAAGATCGACTCACGCCTTAGGTCTAAGAAGAGCTCAAGCTGCCCTTCGTACGAAAGCCATATCTCCCTCTTAGCAGTAACCTCGCCGATAACGGCAGCCTCTAGCCCGTGGCCCTTTAACAAGCTTAAGCAATCCTCAGGCTTGTCCGTTGATATGATAAATCCTAAGCTCGGGTAGGCAATTAGCCAATCATTAAGGCTTACGCCCTTAGGCTTGGGCACATCTTTTAAGTCGATTAAGGCGCCCACGCGGCTTGACTCACAAAGCATCGCTATCGTCCCGACGAGGCCTGGGCCGCTTACATCCCTTGCGGCGTGCGCCAATTTCCTCTCGGCTAACTCGGCCATGGAGTTCAACTGCCTTAGGATCTCGTGGCTTTGCTTAACGGTAATCGAGTCGAATGCTTTGACCCAGCCCTTGGAGCGGAGCTCCCCGATTAAATCGACGGCGAATACTAAAGCATCTCCGGGCTCAGCTGCGGTGCTAGGTAGGACGTTCTTCGCCACGCCTACGGCTGCTCCGTCAACGGAGTCGTAAGATGTATCCGGATGGGTATGGCCTTTGAGAAGCTTAAGCTCGTACTTTCGCAAGCCTTCGGCAATTCCTTCAGCTATCGCTCGACGTACTGCGCTCGAACTCGATGAGATGACGTTCACGAACCCGATCGGCCTAGCGCCTTTCGCGACTACGTCGTTTACGTTGACGAGGACGCAGTAATACCCTGCTAACCAAGGGTTATCCCTCACGAGGTCCTCGACTATGCCGTCGCAGGAGACGACGACCTTAAAGCCGTTTATCTCGAAGAAGCCTGCGTCATCGTAGGATGTTTCGCTGAAGACCTTTAAGATCTCCCAGAGGGAGGACTTTCGAGTTAAGCCCTTAAACCGCCTTAGCTCCTCGATCAAGCCTTTAAGCCTAAAGGAGCTCAACGCGTTCACCAAGCGAGGCCTTAAGGCAAAAGACTGGCCAGCCGTAAGCTAGAGCATAACGTATATAAACCATGGGGCCCTTGAGCGACGCTTCGGCGGCACGAGGGCCGTTGCTTTTGACCGTATCGATGCCCGTATGCACGAGTTGCAATCGCTTGATTCAACCGGGCGCTCGAGCGGTTAAGTTCAACTGTCCTAATTGCGGGGAGATGACGATATGGAGGTGTCCTAAGTGTCGAAAGTTCGGCCGACAATATAAATGCCTGAAGTGCGGGTTCGTCGGGCCTTAAGGGATTTTTACGAACTTCCTCACGCCGCTCATTTCGCTTTCATTGCTTACCATTAGCGCTAAATTAGATCAACCGCATCTCAAGCGGGCAACGTTTTAACTTAGGCTTGCCGGCCTTTAAATTTATCAAGCAAATCTAATTTTATTTAGCATTCGAGGGCTCAAAACGAGTGATAACCTATTCCCCCGCACCATCCGTGAACAAGCCTATTTTCGGTCTGTTTTGAGAAAACGTCATGACATATGACGTTACATCTGTCACCATACAAAGAGTTAAGAATTAACAATTTGACATACATATTCACATAGCTTTAGTTATGGCTTAGTAAGTCTTAGCTTAAAACGAGGATGAAAAATGTTACTTTTCATCCAGGATTTACTAGATTGATCTAAATTTTGATTTTTAATCTATTTCCATAAAGCAAATACGTTATTATGACTACTTTACTTCCTCTCCACTTCTCCGTGAACTTTCTAATGACTTCGGATGTTTGTAAATTGCCGTTAAAGTAATATTGTGAAATGGCTCGTCTAACGCCTAAATCATCTGCAGGAATCCAGTCTAAACCTATACAAGCCGCTATTATTAATTCAGCAGTCCATTTTCCTATGCCCCTAAACTTCGTTAACTCATTTATTATTTCTTGTGGGCTAAGGTTCCTTAACTTTTCTGAATTAAAGCTCTGTCGTGAGACCGCTTCTGAAAAATGCTTGATGTACTCCGCTTTTCTTCGACTTAAACCACAGCTTGTGAGCTCATGGATTGACGAGTTAGCAAGGTCCTCAGGCTTGGGAAAAGCATAGTAATTCTCACCTTTAAAATTGATAGTGTGTCCGAACTTTCTGATGATATTTGCAGTTAAATTATAAGCGACATTAAGGGAAATCTGTTGTTGAATTATTGCTTTAACAATACCCTCGAAGATTGTAACGGCCATCTTAGGGGCCTTAAATCCATAAAGTTTATTTCTTATTTCTTTAAGAATTCTATCCTCTTCCATATATTGGTAAGCTTTCCTTAAATCTAACTGTAAATTCAGAAAGTTTGTAATGATTTGTTTTAATTTACTCTCATTTGGGATTTCATCTACGGTCTCCACAATAAGTTTTGGACTGTTAATTTTTCCTATGGAATAAATTCTAAGTGGGATGACATTTTCATTAACAGTAATAGCCATTTGTAGATTATTATTTTTTCTTAAATATGGAAGTGGACCTTTATTTTGACTCACAAGAAATTCTAAGCTTAATTCAAAGTTATAAGGCGCTTCAGGATCTAAAACAATCATTTTTACTCATTTCTTTTAAAGCACGTCAAGGTTAGCTAACGCTCAAGCTTAGGCCTTAAGAATAGACTCCATAAGGAGCTTTTGATCGACCTCAGCTCTCGTCCTCCACCCTAAGTACAATTGGCCGCTTTCATCCTCGCTTACGTAACCAGCTTTAACGTATCGATCGATATTCGTCCTCACCCTCCAACCTGGGAGCTTCTCGCTCAATAGCTTCTCCAAGTCAGCTCGAGCAACCTTTCCTCCTTTAGAGATGACGTATGAGATCGTTATAGCCAGCCCTGCTATATCGTCTATCCTCCAACCCATCATCTTCACGTCCTTAAGCGTAGGCCCATTTCGTAACGTTACGTAAAACCGAGCCCTTTCAAGCTGCTCTAAGCTAGGCTTGCCCATCGGTTGAGGTTCCTCCTCAAAGATGGTCTTCACTTGTAAATCGATCTTAGATAAGTAGCTATTGAGGACTTCAAGAACCTTAGGGTAATCGGAGCCTAAGAGGCGGCGTAGCTCCCAACCCTTAACCCCTGGCCTCTTATGTTGTTTAAAGAGGAGCAAATGAGCCGCTCGTTTTACCTTTTGAGCATAAGGCGCCTTCCTTTCGCTCATCTTTCATCCCTCCACTTAATCCAACGCTCAACGCTTATCGAAATAGGCAATGATATGCGTTGACTTTCAATGGGCTCCTTTGGAACGTCGCGGGGCCTTAAATAAATATCATCCTCAAGCGATCGGCCTTCTAACTCCGCATAATCATACGTCACTAAGAAGCTAGTTAAATAAGCTCTACGAACAGTCTCCTCATACGTATTAGCACAAATGAAATCCCAATATGGCAACTTCCCACCTTTGGTTCGCAACTTCAACTCCTCGTAAAGATCCTTTAACCCCTTGGAAAAGGCTTCTTCAGATAGTAAGCGCTGTTTGACGAGCTCTTCGTAACCGATCGGCTCAACCTCGATTAGCTTAACGGCTTCCTCCTTCCACCTCTCCCCTAGCGGCAAAAGATTCCTCCAGTACTTAACGGCTTCCTCCAATACGTGAGGCGAAAGCTGCTCTAGCTCGACGATCGGGCGCCATGCCGTTAAGAACGCCTTAATAAGTTGCTCCTTCGAAAGCGTGCGCACCCTTTCCTCTAAGATGAACGGATCCTTGTAAAGCGTCGACGATCGACGCCTAACCCATTCCCCTTGAGCATGTACTACTGAAGCCATTCTACATACGGCTTCAGCGTCTAAGCAAAGCTCCTCAGTCGACTCTCGATTTAAGCTAAGGAGGTGCTCTTTGATCACAAATATCACGTCGTCTACGTTTACGAGGAATGGATCGAGCCCTCTTTCTTCGACGGATTTACAAACTTCAATCACGCGACGAAGGCGCTCAACGCGGCTTAAGCTCATCCTACCTTCGCCAGAGGTCATTAAGCCACCTCCTTTACGATAGACGATCCTCGTACGCTTTGGACGGTGATAACGTGTACATCCTTAACGTCAAACGTTATCGAGCTAGGCGTTATGAGCAAATATTGTACGTCGGAGCCCTTCGCTGATGATATCAATAAGTTGGCTATGAGCTCTTTGTTCCTATCGTCCATGTGCACGTGAAATTCATCGACGGCCCTAAGCGGAGAACGAACGTGTTGTTGTAAAGCCAAGAGGAAGGCCATCGTAACGACGCTTCTCTCCCCTCCGCTTTGAACGTAAGCGTCTAACGGAACGGGCTTAGCGCCTTTAAATCCAACTAATGGCTCAAGCCCAGCTAGCTCAACATCATGTCCATTAATGAGCTTAACTTCTCCAATAGCTCCCACTTGATTTAACACCGTTTGATATTGTATATTCACTTTGTCAAGTAAGCTTTGAATTACGGACTTCCAAACGTTAGTCCTCTCCTTCACCTCTTCCATAGCCTTTTCTCTATTTTCAGCAGCAACTCTTGCCTTTTCCTTTAGCTCCTCATACAATCTAACGTAAGATTCATACATGCGCTCAACTTCCTCTGAAACATCTGCTAAAGCTAAAAGATGTCCATCCGTAAGGTGCATTTCATCAAGTATCGCGTTTAAGTCCCTCGTCGAAGTCAAACGCGGCCCAAGCGCCTCCGCCCTTTCAACGACCTCATTAAGCGCAACAATAGATGAACTTAGCTCTTCATTAAGGTCCTTTAAGCGCTCCTCAAGCTCCTCCTTTCGACTACATAATAGCTTCAAATCAACCATTAAGTCCACTACTTGATCGCTTGAAATTTCTACATCTCGATTTATACGTTCAATTTCTAACTCTGCATTCGATATCATTAATTTTAACTCCTCAATATGCTTAGCAGACTCATCCTTTAAACTTTCAAAATTCTTAATCTTAGTAGTGAAAAATTGAAATAAAGTTCCCCTTAAGTCTTCACATTCCTCCTTCATTTTAAATAATTTTATTGCAAAATCAAGCGGCAATTGATCAATACTACTTAAGCAATAATCAATTCGCTCTAAAGTTAAAGGCATTAACGAATTAATTTCCTCTAAGCCTTGAATCGCTAATAATTCCTTTAATTCCCATTTAGCTATTTCTCCCTCTAACTTCAACCTTCTCTTAATTAAACTTCTCCATTCATCCTTTAAAGAGTTTAATTTCATTCGAAAATCAAAAAGCTGACATTCAACATTTTCAATTTCATTCTTTACATTCTTAATCTTATCCTCAGCCTCTATTAGCTTGCGCTTTAACTCTTCAATTAATTCTTCTTTTTTCATAACTTCAACCCAAGCTGCTTCACGCTCTAAAAACTTCTTCTTCAATTGTAACTCCTTCTTCCTTTGATAACGTTCATATTGCTCCCTCCAATAGCTTAACGTTTGCTCCGCTGACTCCAAGAGCTTGCCGGTAGCCTCCTCTTGGCTTAAGGCCCTTTCGAGCTTCCTTCGAGCCTCTAAGACGTTCTTACGATAAGGCTCTAAGCCGACGGCCGCTTCGACCATCCTTAGCCTCTCTTGAGGGGGTAATGCCGCGAAACGCTCCATCATCCCTTGATGTACGATGATGAGTAAGTTCTCAGGGTCTACGCCGAGTCTATTCAAAAGCCTTCTGACTTCCTCCCTCGTAACGGCCTTGTTATCTAGCTCGAACCAATAATCCCCATCTTTACGAAGGACCCTCGTGAGGAGGATTTCGTCTTTGTTAAACCTAGGGATCGGCCTTCTCCCGCTCCTTCGCCTATTGTCCAACGTTAACGTAACTCGAGCTTGGCTCTTGCCCCATCGTATGAGGTCGCTTAACTTCCTCGACCTTTCGGTATGGGATTGAGCTAAGGTTACCGATATCCCCAGTAAGATGCTGGACTTACCGGATCCGTTCGGCCCGCAAATGACGTTTACGCTGGGCTTAAGGGGGATCCTAGCGTACTCGTAGCTCATGAAGTTCTCAAGCGTTACCTCTCGGATCAACATCGTCGAGCTGGCCTTATGTGCTTTAGGAGGCTAACACTTAAGGAGTTTTGATGCAGGTCTTTTAAAATAATAGGAGGCTGAAGCTTAAGCTCGACGGCGCTATTGAAAGAGGGGCTCGGCCGTGGTCGTCGCCGGGAAGGTCTTCAAGCTCGTGGATCCGATGCCGTTAGATGAAATGGCCCTTAAGCTCAACGGCTACCGAGTTGAGGAGCTTTACGAGGAGGGCGATCAAAAGTTCGCATTAATCGCGGAAGTAACTGATCTATCGTTAAGGGAGGGGGTCTTAACTGGCGTTTACTCGTACGATCGTTGCGTCCACGTCTTTCAAAGGGGAAAGGCCATCCCCGTCATGCGAACGTTCGAGTCCGTCTTCAGCTTCTCGCGATCAAACGATAGGACGTTGTTAACGATCGTAGGGAGGAAGCGCTTGGCTAAACTCATGGCGAAGGAGCTCAGCAAGGCGTTGACAGGCGAAATCGGTCGGATAACTGACGCTTGGATCATGTCGGAGGCCTTGCGGAGCTTTCATGAGAGGAGCGAAGAGGGGACGAAGATCGTCTTCTTCGATAACGTAGGCGTGGCGAACGTCAACAAGCTATCCCTCTACGGGCCGGACTTGATGAATGCCTCTTCATTTAGCGAGTATAAGGGCCGTTGCGACCTTTGGTA
>WUQV01000074.1 GCA_009889585.1 Candidatus Bathyarchaeota archaeon
GCCTCCCTTTCGGCCATCCCGACCTCCTTTTCCAGCTCTATTACGACGCCTAAGGCAACCTGCAGCTTATCTCGTAAGCTCTTCGGTTTTCCCGTCATTATGGCGTCTATGTCGATCATGCGCGTTGAAACGTCTATCCCTACCTCTTCTAACGAACGCCTCATGATGGCTATGGCTGCTTCAGCGTCCTCAGCTAATACTTCCTTCCTTAAGGCTGCCCTTGCCCTAGCTTCGGCCAACCTGACGAGGGCCTCCAATTGACGAGCCGTGATGGCGATGGGCGAGCCCTCGGCTTCGCTAGCCGACCTCATCGCTAAGTAAAATTCCCTTAAGCGCCAAACGGCTTCATCCGTCAAAACGGGGTTTATCGTCCTCGCGTAGCTGATGTACTTCCTTAAAAGGTCAGGCGGTATCAACGGCTCCGCTGAGATCGAGCCCCTTTGATGTAAACTAAGTATGTGATCGCACATCTTAGAATCCATTTCCTTCTCCGGAACGTCCCTCATGACGAAGATTAAGTCGAAGCGCGATAAAATGGTGATGGGCAAGGCTATGTTATCAGCTACGGTGCGATATGGATCGTAACGGCCTAACGCTGGATTAGCTGCGGCCAATATTGCTGTTCGAGCGTTAAGCGTGGCTACTATGCCTCCCTTGGCTATTGATATCGTATGTTGCTCCATCGCTTGATGCATTGCCACTCTATCTTCGGGCCGCATTTTGTCGAGCTCGTCGATCGCAGCCACTCCTTTGTCAGCTAATACAAGAGCTCCGGCTTCGAGGCTCATGCCGCCTGTTTTGTCCCGGATCACAGCTGCAGTGTTATGGACTACGAAGCCGTTAGCTATAAAGGCATGAGAGTCGTTCACTGTCAAGTCGTAGACGTATGATGCAGGCTCTTCTCTCACCGATCTAACTTTAAGGAATACCAGCCCACCTCTCTGCTTAAAATTACTATGAGAGCCTTTCTTCGTGCGTATGAGATGCATCAGCTTCTTACGTTTGACAGAATCATCGAGCCCTATCTCCTTGGAGAACGTTTCCAGCGACCTTTTATCGTAAATGTTGAGCTCGTACATCTTGCCACCGCTAATGGTTTTACCGCGATAGCTTATCGCTTCACGCGCCCTCTCCCTTAAGGCGCAAAGTATGCCGAACCGTTGTAATAACAGGCATAGCTGGTTCGCCAAATAGGAGCTCGCCGTGCTGAACGTTACACATTTGCCGCTGATTACGCCGCCGTCGTTCGTCGCGAGCTGCCTAATGAACCGCGCCAAAAGCCTGTTAGGCATATTGCAGATGCGCTCTGGTATACGGAGCCTCGAATGCTTATCCCCCTCCGGGACTCCAAAAGAACGTAGTAGTTCAGCCACTACGGCGTTATTAAACCTCGCCACGTAGCGGTTCTCCCTAGGGTCTTTCTTGACGGAGACATTTATGCCGAAGAGCTTTCGGATCCGTTCGCAGAAGCGAAGGAGATATCGCTCGTCCCCTTTATAGTAACCTATGGTGATGGAGTTCTTCTTCCTCTCGTCCCTGATGAAAGCTCCATTGGAGTACATGTCCCCGAGGAGCTCCATGAACTTAAGCGTCGGATAGAGCGGGATTCGAACCCTCTCAGCGGCTCTAAAGCTCTTATATCGGATGAACGCAACATCCCTCGCTAGTTGTTCTTCGCTCCATCCGAGCGCGTTGTAAATACGCCTCATGTCATCGAGGGATGGGCGTGAGCGACCGACCTTCCAGTCATAGTATAAACGGCCTTCTGGTACGTTCAACGCCTTAGAGGCTTCCTTAAGCGTCCCGTATCTACGCTTTAGGTGCACAAGGATCTTCTCGATGATACCCTCGTGCATCTCAAGATAATAGTCGCCGCATAGGTACGAGAGCAACGTTCTCCCCTTCCAGCCCTTAGGCTCGCAGAGCTGTCTGAGCACAGCCAAATGGTCCCCAACCTTAACGTCCGCAGCTTTCTTCCAGATTATCCGTTCACCTTTCTCGAGGCAGAGGATAGGCGTCTCAGGCGTTACTGTTATCGACCTACCGAGGATCGCGCTGATCCTGATGACCCTATCAGCGCGTAATCTATAGAATTGAACGGCCTTATGCCACTCGGCAGAATCCATCCCTTCTGAAGGAGCCGCAAGCAGACACGGCTTTGGATCGATAGCGCACTTAACGTATTGCCCTAAGCTGCTTTCACCACCTCTTAATTGCTCGTCCACTAGCTCCTCGATCTTAAGTGCGCCCATCTCAGTCATCACGAACGCGTCCGGGCCGACGCACAATCCAGCTGCCGTATTGTGACACAGAATCCCCCCGACCCCTGCGACGAAGTTTTCACGGCCTTCAACCGAGATGTCATAGACGTATTCGTATGACGGCTCCATGAGCTCGACTTTTCTGACTCTTGCAAACTGCACATCTCCATCCATTACACGCATTAACCTCTTCATGGCATCAAGGACGTTCGCACCGGTTTGTGTAAGTCTCACGTAGAGGTGGCCGTTGTTATAATTCACTTCGATCAGACCGTCAGCGGCGCACCTCTTTAAAAATGCTCTAACGGCCCTTCTAGTTACTCCAAAAGAATGGGACAGCTTGATAGCTGAGGACCATCCAGCTTGACTTAAAAGCTGAAGCCTTTCAAAGCGCTTCGCGCGCTTACCTCTCATTAACTTTTGGAATACACAGGGCGTAAGCCTTTCATATCCACTTATGATAAAGCCGTGTCCCGATTTCGGCGATCGATATAGCTTCTCTATATAGTATAGAGAATGTCTGAGGGGCGGGTATAAAGCCCTTACATCGCTTTTCAAGTTATGAACCGAGGGTGACTTCAGCCGAAAGTGGGGACCGCCTATTACTCTTCTTCCTTTAATGAAAGGATTACTCTTTTTCTTTACTATGAACTTTCCCGCTATGCCTTTGCACTGAAGCAACAGATAGAGAATATCAGAGATTAGACCCTCGCTGGCTGCAATCCCTCTATCGCCGTTCACATATGCCTTAAGAAATTCCATCTGTAAGCTCGGGGGGACGTTAAAGACGATTTCCGGTACACGTTTCCTCTTAGCTCCGCTCGAAACCTTTATGAC
>WUQV01000075.1 GCA_009889585.1 Candidatus Bathyarchaeota archaeon
ATCGCGTAAAGCTTTGTCGAAAATGTAATAGGATTTAGGATAAGGATGAGGGGGGATTCAGCTAGCCTTGATAGCTCTTAAGCCTTAGAGGGCCCGAAGGATATGAGGGGGAAGTCGGAGGGCGTTTAGCGTTTTTCGACAAGCTGTTTAGTAGAAAATCCCCTAACGAGTTAAAATTTAAACAGGCTTCCCTAAGTCGTCGAAATTCGCTTTGTATTGAAAGTACGCACGTAATAGCTCCGGCAACGTTTTGATTTCGCTCCGCACTTGCCTCCACGTATTGCGATCTCGTATCGTCACCGTATCATCCTCGAGGGTTCTATAGTCGATCGTCACCCCAAGGGGAACGCCGATTTCATCGGCGCGAGCATACCTCCTCCCTATCGAGCCGGATTCGTCGTAGTCGACCGTGAGCCCTTCGTTAAGGAGCATACGATGAACTTCTTTCGCTTTCTCAGGAAGCCCGTTTTTGCTCACCAATGGGTAAACGCCGATTTGAATGGGCGCTACGTCACGAGGTAGGTCGAGCAACGCCCTTCCCCCCTTCGTCCCGTAGGCGTACTCTAACGTCACGTACGTCAATCGATCGGAGCCAAAGCTTGGCTCGACGACGTGAGGGATGAATCGCCTTCCTCGCTCCTCAACCTTCCGACGGGCGACCTCTACGTGCTCGGGCAGAATCCCGTAAGGGCCGAGCGGATAGAATCCTCGTCGCTTTAACGAGGCCTCAAGTTCGTTTGGATCGATCCCGGAGAGCAGCTTTACGACGTTTTGAGCCTCTTCCTTAAAATCCTGCCTTATTTTTGATAACACGGGCTTGATTATCGTCCTTTCTTCTACGAACGTTCGCCCTTCGTACTCCTTAAAGACCCTCATGTCGATGTTGCTGTACTTCATGTGTTGCCCTAAGTCGTAATCCGTTCGATAGTTATGGCCTGATACTTCGATCCAACCCCAGCGCTCTAAGTAAATCTCTTGATCGAATCCTTGTTTCGAATAATGAGCTCGTTCCCATTCGAGCTTCTCTATGAAGCGTTGTCTCTCAGGTGGAACCCCTAGCTCAACTAGGAATCGCTTCGCTAACGCCATGAAATAAGCCAACCATCCCACCTTGATGTAACCTCGTTTTAACGCCTCGCATACCTCGACCTCTAAGGGTTCATCAGAGCCCTTTAGCCGAACTTCAGCCGGTATTAACCTAAGGACCTCGCCCCTTACGTCTTCAAGCGGAGGACGATCCTCCTCCGGATCGAAGAAGAACTCAAGGTCTATGATCGTGAACTCCCTCAGCCTAATCGGGCCTTGCCTTGGCGATATTTCGTTCCTTAAGGCATGGCCTATTTGGACGACGCCGAACGGCAGCCTTTCGCGAGCGAGCTCGTAAAGCCGTTTGAACTCCGTGAAAATCCCTTGAGCCGCCTCGGGCCTTCCGTAGCCGATGGCGTCCGCGTACGGCCCTATCGTCGTGGTGAACATAGTCGTAAAGAGCTTATGTTCGCCGAGGGAGCCGTCGCACTCTGGGCAACGAACGCCATGAGCCTCGATTTCCCTCCTAAGCTCCTCTAAGCTTAACCTTCCTGCTTCAGCTTCGCTTAACCCGGCGAACTCTTGTAACAAATGGTCGGCGCGAAACCTCCGTTTACATCGAAGGCATTCGACCATAGGCTCCTTAAAGGCCTCGACGTGGCCGGATGCTTCGAAAACCTTGGCTGGCGTGATAACGGATGTCTCTATCTCGTAAAGCCCGAGCCTATGGATGAAGAACCTTCTGAACTTATCCTCAATCCTTCTCTTTAACAACGAGCCTAACGGGCCGAACGTAATGAAGCCGCTTACGCCTCCGTATATCTCGTACGACGGCCAAAAGAAGCCCCTCCTTTTTGCGAGCTCGCTTACGACTTCGTACTTGTCCTTAGCTTGCGCCCGAGGGTTGCTCATTCGCTTCATCTATTATCATGGCTCTTAGGTTTTTCGCCTCGCCTTAAGATAAACGTTCCCAAATTCGCAAATCCTTGCTAGAGGACAACGTTCGCAATAAGGCCTAACCCTTCGGCAGTACTCTCGCCCTTGCAAGTATGTGAGGGTTTGAAACCACGCCCCTAAGTCACCTAACGTTAAGAAACGGCTCCTTAAGCAAGAGTTAGACCTAGGGCACTCTGAGATGCTTAAGCAGCTTGACGTAAGCCTATCGCATGCGTATCGCTTGCAGAACGCCTTTTGAGGGAGCTCCGTTCCCTTCGCCTCTAAAAGGCCTAGCCTCGTCGTGACCGTTCGAAAATGCGAATCACAAGGTATGAAGCGAAGGCCTCCTTCGAACGTTGATAATATAAGTGAGTCCGTCGTCTTCGGGCCGAGCCCGAAGCATAAGTTTAACAGGATAAGCCTGGTTACATCAGGGCCTACCTTAAGCAGGAAGCCCTCTACGGGCTCCTTGAACGGAGGTAGCTTCTTTAAGAGCTCCTTCGGGAGCCTATCCAGCCCTTTAGGGATGTCGAGGAACGCCTTAAGGGTCTTAACCATGTCGAAGAGTTGATAACTCGTCCCGATATCCCTCAGCTCCTCAGGCGAAGAGCTAACGATATTCCCTAGATCGCCTTGAAACCTTCGCCAAAGCCTTTCACACCACCTTAGGACTAAGTTGGGATAATCAGCCCTTTTGGAAAGAGCGACAGCCGTTAAAATATGCGTAAAGTCCGTCGGAGCTATTGGAATGCGAACGCCTGGATGAGCTCGAGCTAATCCATCGGCAGCTTCCCTTAAGCCAGGCGGCAAATCCTTCGTCATCCTTTCGAAGGAGCCCCTCCAAAGCCCCGTTTGCTGAATTGCGATTCGCCACAATTCCTCCTCGTCGACGGATGCCTTAGATCGGACGATCACGACGCTTGGCTTCGATTGTATGAACTCAAGTTGGCCGCTAAGGCAACCGACGACTTTCGTCCAAAGGCCGTCTCGTTTTTTAACGTAAAGGCTGGATACGAACGAAGGCGCTAGAGACTCATCTAAGCTGTAATCCTCAGCTGGGATCTCGAGTTCCAATTTTATCAGCTCTCATCCTTCTCTAATGAAAGGCGCTTATCGACGTAGACGTTATTAGCCCTTCCGTTATCATCGACATCAAACTTTAATAAAATCCTATCAGTCACGCTCTTCTTACTATTAAAAAGCTTATTGCAAATTCCACACTCAATATCCGACTCCATTTTAATAGCATACCATGATGCTTCAGCATAATAACGTTCACAATTTGGACAT
>WUQV01000076.1 GCA_009889585.1 Candidatus Bathyarchaeota archaeon
TATCGAAGTCGACGGCTTGAAGGAAACGATCGAGGCCCTCGGCAGCTCGAGGTTAACGTTTACACGTCCGTTTAGTATCGTTGTTAGAAAGAGCGATTATGCTTGCGGAAGGACTATCGCGATAAGGGCGGATAAGGCAGCGCGGGACCTCTCACGGAACTTGGTCGGGAGGTTACGCGATCCGACTAAAGTGGTCAAAATCACCCTAACGGCCGAATTTAGAGGGCGTTAACAGAAGTTAGTCAGAAAGCCCCACTTTAGCTAATGAACGAAGCTACCGATCATCGTAGCAGTTTACGGTTGAAATTCTAATTCCTTCGAAGAATGAATGGTTGCGTACGCCCACTAACGCCTTTAGTTTCCTCACTTAGCGTTCTTAAGGGGGCTGTAAGGTTTAGTGAGCTATTCCACGACTAAAGTCGGGAGCTTCCAGCGTTCAACCTGCCTTCACGGCGTTGCGTTCCGGCCTCATGTGCTGGTTCGCGGGGCTCACTACTCCGCCATCCCATGCCTCTCGTTAACGCATGGGCTACGTTATGCCGGAGCCTCTCCCTCTCGCTTCGGGCGGAGCTCTATCCGGCCTTCGGACATCCGTCCGCATCGGGCAACGTGCCCGAAAGTACCCGGGGGAACGCATTTAAGGTTTACGCATCTCCACGATTAAAATCGGGAGTTTTCTGGCTAGCTTTTTTATAAAATAGTCCTCAGGAAGGAGCTTTCATCGGGTGAACCATTCTATGCGAAGTTAAGACACGTAGGCGGCGTCAAAAGATTCTTAACTAGCGCTCTTCGGCTAGAGGCCGTCAAACTCAAGGTAGTGCTCTTCGACGATTTAGAGGCCTCGGCTCATCCAAGCCTAATTAGAGGAGTTGTCGAACGGTTAGAAAGTCATGATTGACAAACAATGATCTCAACCCGTTTAATGAATGTATTGCGTGAGTTAATGCTCGTCGATCTTAAGCGAAGTTATCGCTTTCAGGAAGCTTCTGGACGATGTCTTAACGTATCGAGAGTATACGCTTGAGAGCTGGCGAAGCTTTCGATAGCGGACGAGATGTAAGGGAGCTATTGACGTGATGAAAACTTGAACTTCTCGTACTTCTTAAAGAAAGGAAGATACCTTTAATGATTGGTAATGGATCACTAGACGTAAAGCTACTAAGGCACCTCGTCTTCAAATTTTATGGCAAAGACTACTGTCTTTTGTATCTTTCCTTGCCCGTAATCGAGCACGAGAGGAGAGGCCTTCAACGCTTGAATCCTTGATAGGTATACTCACGCTTGAGTATGGATTAAAGAAAGCCCTTTATCTCGTAGATATGGAACACGCCTCTGAGCATCAAAACTATAATCGAATGGTTCTTCAACTATGGGTTCATGGCGGAATGTAAGGATAAGGAGAGCCGAGTAAAAGTACTTCATCTAGTTCGTGAAGCTTGCGAAGTTAAGGAGCTCTACGTAGTCATAGCTGGTGAAAGAAAAAGCATAAACGAGGGTTAATGAGCTTAGCGAGCTAAGCGTATGAAGAAACCTTTTAAGCCTAAAGTCGTTAAGCGAAGGCTTAAGGAGTTAATTGATAGAGCTACGTTAAAGCAGATAACTAGTCCTTTTCGAGGGCTATACGTAGCCCTTAAGAACTTAATAGAGAACATGGATGATGAGCTCTGCTTCACGAGATTTAGCAGAACTATAAGTTCTGATTTGAGAAAAGGAATTCGTAGAATAGAATTATTTAACCGTTGATAAGAGGTTGAAGAGGTATTATTGAAGGGCATTTTTAACTAAGTAGGAATTAATGATCCTTTTCAGCTTGCTCCTCAGTTGA
>WUQV01000077.1 GCA_009889585.1 Candidatus Bathyarchaeota archaeon
AACTTAAGCAAAGCGGCCGCGGCCCTCGCGTACTTCTCCTTCTTAGGCCCTACTATCGCGAACCTAACCGGCCCTACGAACCCTGCTATCCACTTATCGCTCATGACGTGTTCGTAAACCCTTACGGTCTTCAACAGCTTGAAGCCTGAGACGGCTATCGATAGCTCGGCCCATCTTGCGGCGCCTAAGGCGTCGATTTTAAAGTCCGAGAAGGAGGACCATAGCCTAGCCAAGTTCCTAAACATCAACGAAGGCGTCGGAAGAGGCATCATCATGCCTCTGCAATAAACGGCGTGTTTACACGGCTTATCCAACTTAAGCCCTTCTTTGACCTTAGCTGAATAGCTGACGTAAAGAGGGCAATTTTGGCAACAATCGAAGACGGATCGCCTGAAAACCGTCGGGGTTTCGAACTTAACGGCGAATTTATCCGGCAGGGGCTCGCAATCAGCCAGCCGCGAAAAATCCTCGACGTTAACAGCTACGTTTATCACCTTCGCCTTTACATCGCCGAGCTCGACCTCAAGCTCCGGCTTTAAGATGGCTTCCTTAATGACTTCGGCCAACTTGTTATCGAAGGTCGTGAACGTAACGCTAGCTATCGAAGGGGCTGGAAGCCTTCTGTAGATGGCTCGACGAGGGGGAGGCACTTCCTTGTAAATCGGCGTCGTAGACCAAGGGGCGAGCCTTTTAGACGAATGGAGCTCTTCGGCTAGATTGGAGTCGACTGACTTGACCAAGTTGTAAAACACGCCGCAAGCCGGGAAGCCCGAGTAGCTTTGAAAGGCAGTTGGTTGCTCGACAACGAACTTAAGGGTGAAAGTAATTATCGGCAATCTTAAGATCGCCTTAACAACGCGTAAGCAGCCTTCTCTAGCGCTTCGGCCTTTGGGATGAATAACTCCGCCCTAGCTTCCTTCAGCTTAGGTAGCAAGGAGTGCGACTTTTTAATCGCCACGATTAAGTCGTCCGGCCTCGAATAGTTCACGGCGCGCGATAAGTCGATTAAGATGGATTTTGCTTGCTGCAGCAAGTCTTTATTACCAAGTAGGTTGACTAGGTCGAACATGTACCTTCTGAACTCATAATGATGTTCGTCTAAACCGAGTGAGAATGCAACGCAAGGGCCTGAGGACAGCAGCTCGTAATCCGTACCTCTATCGCCCTTCTCTACGTCGATCGCTAACAGGAAGAAGCTTGGCGGGTTCTCCATAAATAAGGTTAGAAGAGGTAAGTCAACTTGAGAGAGCACAGCTAATGAGACGGCAGCTTGAGGCACATCTGGAAGTCTGTTCACGTAACTCCGCATTTGATCGGTTGAAGTTAAGAAGCTCACGAGCCTTCTGATGCCATAAAGATAGCTCTCATCTACCTCGGTGCCCACCGGTGGTGCGATGACTAAGTAGGCTCTCATGGCCCCTGTTATCGATATGACGCCGTAGAACGCTAAGCCAAGTATGAAGGACACGGACGTTACATCATCCACGTAAGTGAGCTCCGGTTTTGCACTCTCATCCCACGTCCTTAAGCCCTTCCCGTAAGCGGGCATAAACGCTACGTAAAGTGTTCGCAGGCCAGCCGCCTTGGCCTTCTTCGGCAGCATTAGCTTCACGGTAATGAGCAATAGCTTGTCGATGTTCGCCTTCAGGTTACTTACTCCATCCCTAAGCACATCCCATGCGTTCTTCTTGACGGCCTTTATCCAGAACCTGCCGATTAAGTCCCTCGATGAGTTAAGGGCGCCATCCAGCGCGTAACTTAACCTTTGCTTAAGCATTTGCTGCGGCACGCTAAAGTCGACTTCTAAAGGAGTATCATGCCCGATAGCGAATTTAGCTCGACATTGTAAATCAGCTCTATGAGCTAGCTCGAACAAGCCAAGGCTGCAAATCGTGTCAAGAACTAAGCTACCGGAAGATTTCACTTCCCACCTCAACGCCCTCTCCCTCTAGCTCCTGCCCTATTATCAACGAAGGTAAGAGGCAATAATATCGAAGCTGACGCTAGCCTCATCTCTGGTGCTGAAGCTGGCCCGTCGATGAAGGACACCATCTCGCTCAGCTCTCTAACGATATCCCTAACATCTAGCGGGCCGCTCAAAATATCCCGGCGTATTCTGACGTTAGTTACGCACCAGTTTAGCTCATCGACTATTTCATACGCATACGGAATAAATTCAAGGTCGTCCCTGCTGAACCTGAGCATGTGGGCTAGGAGGTAGTCAGCGGTCGGAACCCTTAGCCAAGTTAGGTCTGGCGATCGCCAGCTTGTCACCAAGGCTTCATGATGCAAGTAGATAGCTGAGCAAATCAAGCTGCGTAATGTGGGTAGAGGCGGTGAGTGTGAGTACTTCAGTAACCTTGAGACAAAGTAAGAAGAGACGTGCTCGTGCCTGAAGGTCCTTAAGTCATCGCATAAGCAGTAGTTTTGGTACACCCTCGTAAGCTTGCCTATGTCGTGATTAAGTACCATTAGGTCAAGCAAGCGGTCTAGCTCCCTCATTACTTCCCCTTTACTCAGTTGAAGGACCGAGCTCACGGCTCTAGAAACAGGCCCCATTATCCTCCTCTTCAACGCTCTCCACTCGTCCCAGCAAAGCAGGATATGCTGAACGTAGCACTCCAACCTCTCGCCCTCTTCCAAGTTAGGTTTATACGATGATGCTATCGGTGCGTTCCGTGCTAGCCCACAGAACTCCTCACCCGCTAAGAGGCACTCGTTAGCCTTCAAACAGACAAAGCCCTTCATGCCCTTAACCCCAGCTCATCGTCGTAATACTTCGGATTTACTAAGTAGATCCCTTCACGCAAACGCAATTCATCGACTTTTTCAATTAAGTAAGCCTTTTTAGTAGGCCCATGTTCATCTTCACGCGCTCTGATCGGACGCAACGCTAAGAGGAACCTCTCCTTCTCTCTATCGCCGAGCTTAAACTCAAATATTAAAGCGTGACTAACACGTTCTACATCTCTTAAGCTCATGCTAAACGAATTAAACCTAACAGCGTTAACTTCTATAGCCACGTTCTTACCCTTTCTTGCATTGTCAATGAGCTGGCTAAGACTCATCTCATACTCATGAGTCAACTTGTAGTGACCGAACCTTCCTACCCATCTTGGTTCTACATCGAAAACCCAAATAGCGTCTTTTAATGCAACTAACGTTAGTTGGGCATCGGGTCTAGCTCTTACTCTATCGATCAACTTCCAGTCTACGGTGAACGTCGACAGCCCTCTTCCTTCAACATAAGTTAGGAGCTCGCTAAGCTCTGCTTTACTTTCAATCTCTCTCGGTTCAAACTTATCATAAGCTTGGTTTACAAAGTCTAAAGAGTCCCTAAGCTCCATTAATGAATCCACTAGCTCGCTTTGGGTCATAGCCATTAAAGCGCTACGCGTTTCTTTAACAAGTACCTCAGGGTAAGGTAGCGGAGACTCTACATCAGTTATTATGACATTGCCATTTTCCCCTCTGAACCTAGAGCACCTCCCGCACCTTTGAATGAGGGAGTCTGCTGGCGCGATATCTGTGATCAGCAGATCCGAGGAGATATTTAAGCCCGCTTCAACAACTTGAGTAGTGATTAAGGCGATCCTATCCACCCGCTTAACCCCTTCATACATCTTGGCACACTCATCACAAAGGATCTTAACTTGAGGTTCTTCAACATAATTATAAGGAGGTCCAACTATCTCTCGTCCACAGTTGATCTGTGAGCAATTAGTCTTAGGTCTTAAGAGAGCTTTAGCTAGTCTCTCCCTCCTGACCCTCTCACTTCTCGTTAGCCTAGCATGAATTAGCAGCTTTAACAAGCCCTTGCTGGCGTCAAATTTCTCATATGTTCTTGCAGCACGATCCACGGTGTTAGCTACGACCAGCAGCCTCTTCCAACTTAGCTCGCTTGCACTTTTAAAAATATCTTCCAACATTTTGCCTTCATGATACTCAGCCTTGAAAGTGCCTCTGTAACTCTCAGCTCTCTCCTTAAATTCATCAGGACTTGATGGAATCATGGCCACATATTCGCCACCAAATAAATAGTCGTAGATTTTGCCTGGCATAGTTGCGGTCATTACGACAATCGGAGCGCCTACCGCTTTTAGCTTCTTTAAAATGGCACGCATTACCGCAAATGAGAAGAAGTACATATCTTGAAGCATATGAGCCTCATCAAAGACAGCATAAGATGTCGCTAAGAATCCAGACGGTCTCTCAAGGTGATAACCTGAGGCCGTCTTCCTCGCATAAGACAATACCATAGTGTCAAACGTTGTCACAGCGACAGTAGCATAGTCGTAATGGCCCCTCATAAAAATTTCATCAGCGTCAGCCTCACCGTGATAAACGCAGACCTCATCCGGCTTAACCCATCCTAAGTACTCAAGGTAGTCCTTGATGTCATCGCTTAAACCATCACATAGCGTCCTTGTTGGCAGCGAATAGCAAAGCCAGCTAGCACTCCCCCATCCCCGTTGCACTTCGTAAACTATTGGAGATAAGCCGACGATAGTCTTCCCATAACCCGTCGGAAGCCTTATTAAGACCGGACTTGGCTTCTCTTTTTCAAGCCCATTTAATATGGCTTTCAATCCCTCCTTCTGCCAGTACCTTAAGCCGACTACGTCTAGCTTCCTATCTTCCTGTATGCGTTTAACAGCCTTGTCTACCGTTTCCACAAAATCGTCGATCGACGGCCTTAAGTTATCGGTCAAGCGTTCTATCACCTCTGGAGGATACAAGTCGTCCCGTCCTCCACCCTTACTGCAGTTAGCTTCGGCTTCGCAACTCCAGCGAGGAAGAACGAGGGCTCGTAGACCTCGTAGATCACCCTTCCCGCCTCAACCCTTCGTTTGAGCGGGTGGAGGAAGAGCGCTTTCTCTCTCCTCGACTTCGTGAATGTGACACTCTTACCTAACATAAGCATGCTTGGGTAAGACTCTTCAAGCACCCAGTTGCCTGAGAGAGGTTGAACCCAATCAGCTGGCGTAGAGGTGTTAAGCTCAGCCTCAGCTCCTACTTCTTCGTAGCCGAGCTCCCTAACCTTGGAGGGTGAACAGAACGACTCGGTCGTGCCAAGCCTCCTACATAACCAAAGTGCACTACTGATGAGGCTGCTCATCTCTTCCACGTTCGAAGGCTCAAGCCTTTTGTCAGGGATCCCTTTTACGTATTCCAATAGGCCGTTTACATCTACGAAGAAGTAGGCCGAAAGGGAGTTCGTCGTTATCAATTGAGTTGGAACAGCATCTCTGAGCCTCTCGTACTCAGTAATCCATTCCTTCTCTATTGCCTTAACGCTCCACGTATGTGTCGTTCGAAATAACAGTGACGTAGGTCTTACGAAAGCTAAAGAGTTCATTTCTACAGCCTCGCTTAATACATCGCGGTACTTACGCCCCATGACCTCGGTCTCTCCGCTGACGCCGAGCAACTCGCCCAAGCCCCTAGCTAGGAGCGAGAGAACCGTTCTAGGGGGCGGCAAGAGAAAGGAGAGCAATATCTCGGCGGACGTAAAGTCTCTCACAAAAAAGGAGGGGATCAGAAGGTCGAGCCTATAGCAGCGCCACTTAAGTTGTCTCAAGTCCCAGCTCCCTTAGGGCCTCTGCGAAGACGTCATAGAGCTCTTTAACCAGCTTAACTTCGAAGTTCTTCTCTCTTCCCTCTTCGAGCTTCACGCCATAACCTATGACTGTAATCTTCGTCTTGAATAAGTTGGCAAATGACTTATACATCTTCACGTTCTGCTCGACGTAGTCGTCGTAGATCGGATGACTCGGCGATGGGATGCTTATCGGCGAGCTAGGCGCGACGTAAGCTACTACTTCGAGGGGTTTACACGACGGCAAAGCCCTAGCGAGAGTGGCTCCGGCTAGCCCAGTGACTATCGGCGTGTAAGCGAGAATCGCTACCCTCCTCCTCTCCTTCACTTCATCATCACTCACGTTATTGCTCCTCTTGGCCTCGGTGAATGAGTAGCCTACGTGCTCTAAGTGGACGATAGAGGAGAAGCCAAAGATTCCATTCCCATAAGCCCTAGGATAGGGCATCTGGAGCTCTCTTAGCTCCCTACCAGCCTCTTCGGGTATGTTCTTGATGACTCTTGTGTGCTGAACCACTAAGAACGGCGTCGTGGTGCCAGTTTCCTCGTAAATGCTCTCCACGTAAGTCGGCAGCATCCAGGAGAAGTGAACCAGCGACTCCCTTCTAGCCGGGGGCCTCTCGCGCAGAAAGCCATGGAGGTCTTCACCTGGGCACTGAATTATCTCGCTCTCGTTCCTACCAGTCACCTCTCTGTATCGCCTTACTTCTTCGTCCTTCGCGCTTAGCCAGGCTGCTACATCTTTATCGTCTACTCTAGTCGGTATTAGCCTTATGCCCTCGAATCTAGAGCAAGCTAGGCAGATCTTGTTCCTCTGTTGCACGTTCATCAACTGCTGAATGAAGTTGACGAAATGATAACGCTTCAAAATAACGCCGCTGACAGCAACGGCCTCGCTGACGAGTTTGAACCCATCCCGCGTCCTATAGACGACAGGAACCCGCCTTATCTCCTCGGCTCTTTCATTGTTGAGGTCGTGCATGTTCATGATGAGCTTGGCGGTAAGTGCAAAGTGCACGTAACTCACCTCCTCAACGCCTCAATGCAAAGGGGGCAAAAGCCGCTGGCTCTAGCAAGCAGCACTTTAAGGTAGTCCCGATCCTCTGAAAAGGCGAGCTGGGCCAACTTTACGTCGTCTCCATTCGGTCCATAAAACCAAGCTTTAAACTTGCTTAAGGCTTCGTCTCCTAGATCTCTCCTCACGTCGCTTTCGAGCTTCGGAAGCTCGCGCTGAAAGTCCTTTAACGCAAGCGCAATGGCCTCGGAGAAGGCGCCAACGTCCCTAACTCCAACCCTTAACCTATGGAATAGTTGCGAGAGCCTGACGTGAAATATGATGACGTGAAGCAGTTTGGCGATGTGCTCCGTAGCGCTGTCCAAGGCTTCCCTCCGCTCGTAAGCCATCTTCCTCACCTCGTTAGCCTGAAATGATTCCCTTAAAAGGCTTTTGTTGTCTAATAAGGATGAAAAATTGTCCAATATCTATTGGACTAACCTCCTTCTCTTCCAAATGTTTATAAACTAGGCGAAGGTTGTTACTTAGCGGTTTTGAAGACCATTATAGTCACGTTCGGATGGACTGAGGCGCCAGTAATAAGCGCCGTAGTAAGACACGGCCTAGAGGCTGGTGACAGAATCGTCTTATTGAGGCCTAGTGAGGAGGATGAAAGGTCCGTCAAAGCGGCGAGCGACTTGAGGTCATTCCTATCGAACGTCCAAGGGGTCGAGTTAATCGACGAGATAATTAACGTAAGGGACTTCGTGAGCTCTGTCATATCGATAAAGGAGATCTTAGAGAAGGAGCAAGGAAGGCGGGTCATAGTGAACTTAAGCGGCGGGATGAGGATACTCGTGCTAGCCGCTTACGTAGCCTCACTATTCTCTAAGGGCAACGTTGAATTATTGGAGGTTGACGCCGAGAACCGGAGGTTTAGGGTCTCCCTGCCCCTTATCGACCTGCCGTTGCTCATGGAGCTGAAGAACAAGCCGCGCCTGCTGGAGGTGCTGAGGTTCTTGCGTGATGGGAAGCCGCTAAACGTCATCGAAGAGGACGCTGGAATTCCTCGGTCTACGGCCTACTGGCAAGTCAAGGAGCTTGAAAGGATGCGCCTCGTCGAAAGGCGTGGTATCGGCAGGAGAAAGGCAGTTAATCTCACCAAAGCTGGCGAGCTAGCAGTGGCGCTGCTCGTAAGCTAATGCGTTCATTATGCTGTCATTAAAACCGTTAGTGATACTAGGGAAGATAAGGTCAGTGTCAACCATCTAAGGCGGACGGGGAAGAGACGAGAAGGCTATGGGCGCAGCGAGTAGAGACTACTCGCCAACGTGCCTGGCGAGCCAGAGAAGAAGGTGGTGTGCAGCTGATGTTTAAGTTCTCAGGTGCGAACCTCGCGAAGGAATCGGAAATCGAAAGGTAGAAAGGCTTTGACGAAAAGTTTAACGCTCGAACTTTAACATAGCTTTGATGTGAACGCATGGTCATGGTGACGATACCCAAGAAGCTTTACGAGAAGTTAAGAAAAGCCGCTGAAGAGTGAGAGCTACCTGTCGAAGGATACGTGCTAAGCCTGGTCGCCGAATCGGCCGATCCGGAGCTTAAGGCTGAGTATTACTGACATGCATCGGAGGAGCTCCTTAAAGAAGCCGAAAAGGAGATGGCCGAGGGCGACCTTAGGCAGGCTAGCGAGAAGATGTGGGAAGCTGCTGCGTTAGCTGTGAAGGCTATCGCTTATGAGCGCGAAGGCCTTAGGCTGACGAGCCACGGCGAGCTTTGGCATTTCGTAAGCAAGCTAGCGGCTCAAACAAGGGATAAGGAGCTCGGGA
>WUQV01000078.1 GCA_009889585.1 Candidatus Bathyarchaeota archaeon
AGGTTTTCATATACTTCGAAGAGCGAGGCCCTATGGGGACTTTAACGCCTTCGAAGACGACTTCTTCGACGACGCAGTACCGTTCTAAACCACATGGACGTTCGTAGCTTTTTATCCACGTGGCTCTTCCCTCAAATCCACGATCCCCTTCACCGTTGCTACGAGCAGCTTGGGGGATAGGGATATTAGGGCTTTCGCCGAGTACGGTATCCTACTCGGCTCATCTGAGGTCGCCCTCCTAAGGATGTTTATACAAGCGATTAAGTGGGAGCTCGTTTTAACTCCACACTTACTACACTTGAAGACCCACCCGTTTCGGGCTCGATGTTCCCCACATATCGGGCAGGCCTTGGAATTACCGCTAGGTTCAACGTCCTTAAGCTTCAGTACTCCCAGCCAATCAGACTTGTAGCTCATTTGGAAGCGTATACGTCCATGGGGCCAAAGGTTCAACCTACGCTTGATCTTCCTCCCCTTTTTATTTACGCCTTTGTTTATGCCCTTAATGTCCTCAGTCACTATAGCGACACCCTCCTTATGAGCCAATTCAGTTAGATACTTAGTAGTAACGTGCAACAGGTGGTTTATTCTACGCTTGGCTCTACCTCTATCATATCTACGTTTTCTCTCCCTAATTTGTTGATAGCGCTTTTGAACATGCCTTACTTCGCTTATGTCAATATGTACCCACTTAGCATCGCCCTCCTTGACTAGCAAGGCGTCTATGCTCTTCTCGTTTACATCATAAGCCATCAAACCTTGAGGCTCGTAAGGCTTTATTTCTCGCTTCACTACTGCGTTCAAGAACCAAGCATCACCTCGCTTGACGAGCATCGTCCCTTGCTTGACGCTCGGTAGAATTTCAGCTTGGCGTTTAGTTGGATTAAGCGGTAAATGAATGTGTCCGCTTTGAGTGTAAAGCCTAAGCGTCCTTCGATTTACCTTAAATAAATGATAATCATCAAGCATTATCGAGCTTAACCTTGTAACCTCAGGCTTATCCCTCTTAGCGTTTTTGCTCTTCCTAAAGCTTTTGACTATGCCTAAGGCCATCGTAAAGGCTGTGTAAATGTAGTGGGAAGGCAAGGAGGGGCACTTGGCCCTTAGCTCTCGATAAAGCCTATCGTGTAGCCTCTTACGCGATGAAATCCCGCTTTCCCAAGCGCAATCCACAGCCTCTCGAACGATGCCTCGGTAAAGTGAAAGTAACTCATTAAGCACGGCCTCTTTCCTTTTAGTCGGTCGTAGTATCGGTATGCAAATCGTTTTAATTGCCATGCTTAACCTCTCCTAAAATGCGTTTAATCTCGCTTTCTGGAATCCTATGTCTCCCGCTGGGAAGCTTTATGACCCTTATCTTCCCTCCCTTAATCCACTTCCATAAGGTCCTCCTGTCTATCCTAAGGAGCTCGCAGACCTCCTTGGGCTTATAGTATTTCTCGAAAGTGGGCATACGAGACTTAAAGGGATGAGGAAGCATATAAACCTATCTATTCTGAAACTGCTATAAACCCTATCAACTTTAGCCTTCCGCCTTCTTCAGCAGTCCCCAGCCAATG
>WUQV01000079.1 GCA_009889585.1 Candidatus Bathyarchaeota archaeon
GCGCTCGCGCTTCATCCTTTCCACGGCCTTCCTCACGCCTTCATCTCCTTCGATAGCCTTCGATCGAACGATTTCGAACGCCTCCTTCGACGTGATCTGCTTTAGCTCCTCGCCGACGGATTGGACTAAGTGTCTAGCGGCCCTTAACACCTCGCCGTTCAAACGCGAATCTATGATATCCGCTAGGTGACAGATCAAGGCTTCGACGGTCCTAGGCTCGATCGGGCCTGCTTCTCCGTGATGGGCGCAAACAACGTGGATTAAGTCGAGTGGAAAGCCCCTATGGATCATCTCCGAGACGATAAGGCTTAAGTGATCGATGCGCTCGCCTAAGGACGTAACGCCGTAAGTCCCGTCCCCCTTGACGTAATACGTTAGGGGCTTGAATGCATCGTGTAGAAGAACCCCTGCTATCACCAAGTCCTCGCTCACTTCCCCTCCGTATACCTCCTTTACGACCTTGCACATCGTCGAGGCTACCTCAGCGGTCGCGATGACGTGTTCAACGAACCCACCTGGGTAGCTGTGGTGACGCGATAAGCCTGCTGGAGATTCCTCCAACGGAAGCCCTGAATAGGCCTCCTCTCCGATCCTCACGCGTAAGTCCTCCAATATGCTAACGACCTTCCTACGGAGGTCCTTGTCCTTGATCCTATTGACGATATTCCTTAGCCTATCGTCCAATGCTCCTCATCCTCCTCTTAGCTTCGTTCGCTTTTAAATGAGCGATCCTTATGGGCTCAGGTATCACGTTGTCCCTTATGCAACGTTTAACTAACGCTATGGCGGTCTCTAACGAGACCTTGTGGCCTATGCTCACGTACACAGGCCTGAAGCCTTCCTTCGTGAAGACGGCGGCACCTATGATGTCATCATCCTTGAGGATGGGCGCTTGTCCTTCCTCGAGACGGCCCACCTTGCCGTACAACAAGCTCTTAGCGACCCCTACCGTCGGCTTGTTAAGGACGACGCCCAAATGGCTTGCGAATCCGAACGCACGTGGATGAGCGATCCCTTGTCCATCTACGAGAATGATATCAGGTTGAACGCTTAACTTCCTTATGGCCGAGACGGCTGGCGGGATCTCCCTAAAGGAGAGAAGCGTCGGGATGTACGGGAACGCCGTCTTAAGGCAGGATGTTTGAAACTCTATCAAAAATGATGACTCAAAGTCTAAGACGGCGGCCGCCCCTATGGATAAATCGCCTGCGTACGCGATATCCACGCCGCCGACGTAACGAATTCGCTCAGGGAGCTCGTCTCGACGAATGACGCGCTTGGATAATTTCAACTGAGTTGCGTACGCCTTCTCTATTGAGAAGGTTGAAATGCCTTCGATCGAGGGCTTAAAGGCTCCCTTCTTCGGGCCCTCTGCCCTCGCGTATGGCGACTTCAAAGCGACGTATTGCTTCCTCAAGTGAGCTCCTCCTTATCTCGAGCGTTACCTCCCCCCTCGTCGTCTCGATGAGCCGTCTTGCGAGGTCGCATTTCCTACGGAGGCCGGGGATTAGCATATAGGCTTCGCCCATGGACATCAGCTCGAGATAGATGTGCTCCATTATTCCTAAGCATCGTTCAGCCTCCGGGATATCGCCCTTTCGCAAGGCATCCAATGATCGACGTCGAAGCTCGCCTATGGAATCGGCAAGCCCAAGGGCGTAGCTCTCAGCAGGAGCTTTAAGCTCCTCGGGCCCGATGAAGCGCCCTTCTTTCACGAGCTCTAGGAGAACGTGAGCTTCGACGTACTCTTGAAAGGCTAAGTTGACCGAGCTGGAACGGGTTAGATCCGGATCGTCTACGCAAATTTTACGGAGTCCATCAAAGAGATCCTCCGCCTCTTTAAGCAACCGCTTTGATTCGTCCAAGCTCCCTTGGTGGATTAAGAGGATCGCTTGTTTCGAAAGACGGGTCACCTTTCTCGTTAACTTTTGAGCCTCCTCCTTAATCGATTCCCTTCGCTCGAGCTCCTTTTGCACTTTCTCAAGGTGGGATCTTAAGGACATTTACTCGATCCTCTCTCGCTTAAGCAAAGAGGCTTTAGGTTAGTTGCCTTAGGGCTCATCCTACTCAGGCTCTGGCTTGGTCAAATCAAACCCAGCACCGGCATATATCTGATGCCTCACCATAAGCCCTCCTTGGATAAGGCCTGTTGCCTTTTGAACATCGTCCGCATTTTAGGCGCTCTTTGTAAAGCCGACGAGCCGTTTAAAAAAGCCCTTGAACAACCTCTTTGATACAAAATGATTAAAGGCGCTTAATTTAATCCGAGCTGACTTAACCTTAAGGGCCAGCTTGAAGCCTCGAGGGATGGAAAGACGTTTAAGGCCAAAGTTGAGGTGAGCTTAAAGCCGGGGCATGCGGATCCAGAGGGCGAGGTAACCGCTCGTTCGCTAAGGGAGCTAGGGTATCGCGTGAGAAGCGTTAAAGTAAGTAAGATCTATCGTATAGAACTTGAGGCAAAATCGCAAGAAGAGGCAAGAGCGCATGTGGAGGAGATGTGCTGGAGGCTTTTGGCAAACCCTGTTAAAGATGATTATATAATTGTGTTTGAGAGGTGAGGAATAAGAAGATGGCTCAAACCAGCCATTTATATATACGTAGGAAGCTACCATTTGAAGTTTATGAAGTGAACGTATTACAAGCGGATGATGATCAACTTCAAGCGATTAGTCGCGAGCTTGGAATAGGTTTAAGCTTGGATGAGATGAAGGCGGTTAAAGAATACTTCAAAAGGAAGGGTAGGAGACCGACTGACGTTGAGCTACAAGCGATAGGACAAACTTGGTCGGAGCACTGCTTCCATAAGACGTTCAAGGGCAAGATCCTTATGAGAGGGCATGAGATCGACAGCTTATTTAAGACGTACGTATTCAAGGCCACTTGGGAGCTAAGACCTCGTTGGTTATTTTCAGCTTTTGAGGATAACGCTGGCATAGTGCGATTCACGAAAGCGTACGGCGTAGCCGTAAAGGTCGAAACGCATAACCATCCTTCGGCAATCGATCCATTCGGAGGTGCTGCGAC
>WUQV01000080.1 GCA_009889585.1 Candidatus Bathyarchaeota archaeon
AAGGGCTACTCAGCGGTTCGAGTGCCATCGAGCAACCCAAGTAGGAGCCCCCTTCCTGACGTTATAGCGCGTAAATGTGATCACGTATACGCCTTCGAGGTTAAGAACGCTACGTATTACGCTTACTTTCCAAAGGCTCAAGTTGAAAAGCTCTTTAGGTTCCTCGAAAAGTTCATACCGACTTCAAAGGAGAATAAGCACGCCATAATCGTCGCCCACTTAGGGAAGAAGTGGATATTCAAGGAGCTCTCGTGGTCGGATTGGGAGGGAGGGGCAATTTCGGAGAGGGAGCGAATATTGAAGAGGGATGAAGGGAACTTTAACCCTTAACGTTAAGCTATTCAACTTCAATCATTTTATCACGTCGGTTTTTGACTTAATAATTGGCAGAACGAACCGATCTGTTGATGAATACTTCAACTGGCATCTTAGTATTAAAGGCTAAAGCCTCCAGTTGCGCTGCTCTAAAGCATGTAAGGCATTAAAGGCTTATTATAAAACGTATGCCTATGTAACGATCGACCACCCGCATATCATATCTACTAAAGCCTTTTATCTAGCTTTAGAGCTCCACTGGTTGTACTGACCATTACAGTTAGGGCTTTAGCCTTTATGTCTCGCCTTATTTTAAGGAATTTCAACTATTCCCACTTACGGCCACCTGGTTTAAATCCATCTCCCTTATCATAGGAACCTCCAGAAGTTGTCAAAGTCGGCCATACAGCTACGGTGCTCGCGTGCATAGCGTTGGAGCTTAAGTACTACTTGCTTAGGATCGAGCAACAAATCTTGTTTCAGAAGAGCGAAGATGAAAGGGCCGCATTGAGAGGGAACCCTCTTCACCTGACCCAGTTGCGCTCGGTCGCCTCCCGACTACGAGGAGACGGACGGGTGCTACGTCTTAAGAAGTAGGACGATGATGTTAACTGGGGCCAATAGCAAGCCTAGCACCACTAGGAGCGCCAGCCCACGAGCATCTTGACAGCCAAGGCCTCAGGAAGATGAGCACCTCTTCTCTAGGCATCACGACGGCGACGCGCCGAATAGTATGTTCCAGCGCGTGCGACTAACCACCTAGGCTCTCTCTTAGCGCGCTATGAGCGCGCTCGCCCTTCCAGCTCACCGGAGTTACCTTTACCTTTCCCTCGGCCTCAGCCCTTAGGAAGGCCTCCTTCTCTCTCGTGGCAAAGAGGCGCTTGAGCGTGGAGAATTCGCCTTCCACGATTATGTCTGGACGGGGCACGAGTACGCCCACCTCAGACCTCACACTACCATCGCCTAGAACCATCAGGGTGGCTCTGTGTCTGTCCGCGATCACGCTAACAGTGAAGGGTGTGAAGAGGGAGAAGCCGACACGCTC
>WUQV01000081.1 GCA_009889585.1 Candidatus Bathyarchaeota archaeon
AGCGACGCTCGCTAGCGTACTACTTTATTAGGCAACATTCCATTGACAAGCTGCGTTAGGCCCATTAGGGGTTTTGCTCGGAGTCGGACTGAAGATCGTATCGTCTTCTGATAGGGAGGGGTAGTTCACGAGGGGATAATCGCTCCATCGGAGCTTTTAAACGATGAAATCGTACTATAATGCAGGATTTTTCAGCCTTTAAGGAAGGCTTATGCCTTGGTTATATCAAGAGAAAGAGTTATAAGATAGTACGTGCTAGGGTTCACGCGATGTCCGTAAAAGTACCTCGTAAGGCCATCTTAATCGCCCTATTAGCAGCGATAATCGTTATCGCCAGCGTTTCCGCCTACCTTTTCCTCCTGCCGCCGAAGGTGATTCTGCCTCCGGAAAGGCGCGTGCGCCCGATAGTATTGATAACCCTCACCGAAGGTGCTGATCCAGTTTCTTATCAAGCAGCATTTTGGATAGCTGAAGAGTGGAAGAAGCTCGGCTTTGAGGTTAAGGTTTTACCATTAGATCCTCCGACTATCGATAAGAAGACTTATTATGAGTGGGACTTCGATGTTACTATATTTGGATGGGGAGCGAGAGCTGATAGGCTTGACCCTAATCTCTTCCTTGGTTTGATAACTACTGGCGAAATCGGGAAGAAGGGAGAAGGAGCCAACAATCCTACTGGGTACTCTAATCCAGAATACGATAAGCTATATGATATGATGAGAATGGAGCTTGATATAGAAAAGAGAAGGAAGCTAGCATTTAAGCTTCAAGAAATATTTGCTGAAGATGTCCCTAGGCCTATCTTTTACCATGAGTTTTTAATAGTGGCTTATAACAATAAGAAGTGGGAGAATATTATTCAAATGCCAGGGGAGCCGATCTTCAATTATTGGCAACCTTATTTCATTACTCCAAAGGTTGAGGAAAAGGTGTTGAAGCTAGGAGCTAACGTTGAACCTGATTCGCTTAATCCATTAGCGGCTACATTAATCTTCTCCTGGCATAACTTACGATTATTTTACGATAACTTGGTTAGGCTTACTCCTGAGGCTAAGCCTATACCATGGGCAGCTGAGAGTATTAAAATTATAGATCCGACTACTATAGATGTAACTATTCGTAATGGTATGAAGTTCCATGATGGTAAGCCTGTAACGGTGGATGATGTGAAGTTCAGCTTTGACTATATGATTCAACAGGAGTTTATGTACTTCAGGCCCTTCTGGCTGCCGATAAAAGAGGTGAAAATAGTCGGCGAGAGGACTGTTAGGTTCATACTGAAGGCCCCTGACGCTGCATTCCTAACTAATAGCTTATCCATGATCCCCATACTCCCGAAGCACCTTTGGGAGGGGATTAAGGAGCCGGCAGAGCTAAAGCCGCACGAAGTCCCGATGATTGGCTCCGGCATATTTAAGAACCCCGTTTGGGTTCGAGGCGAGTATATAAAGATGGACATTAATGCTGAACATTTTGCTTACAAGGGCATAGAAATAGAGGGATTTAAACTTCCGCCGGTTAAGATAGATGGCATGTTGTTGAAAATCTACGGCGACTTAGAGGGAGTAGTAACTGGACTTAAACTTGGTGAGATCGATGCTACGGCTGTTTCATTAAAACCAGGTCACTTAGATGTCCTAGTTGAACCATGGATAACGATAATTAAGGCTAGGAACTTCGGCTTTATGGAGATTATCTTCAACCTTCGCCGTTCACCATTTGATGATGTCAACGTAAGACGAGCCTTAGTTCATGCCATACCTTTAAAGAAGATAATCGAAGTCTTGCTTAAAGGCCTCGGTGAGCGCGGGTACATAATAGCTCCGGTTAATGCATTCTGGCATAACCCAGACGTACGCATTTATGAGTACAATTTAGAGCTTGCGCGCGAGATACTGAAGGCAGCAGGTTATGAGTGGGATGCAGAAGGACGAATATACTATCCTAAGGATTACGTCCCGAAGTTCGAGTGATGATGTTACAAAAGGCGAACTTAAGTCCCCATTTTTATAATTCATCGTGAGTTCCTATGAAGAAATTTATCGTTAGAAGGCTTATTCATATGATAATAACGTTCTTTACGATACTTACAATGCTCTTCCTTCTCTTTAGGTTGGGTTTACCTGATCCAATGATCATTTACATAAGAGAGGGATTAGGGCCAGAGGAAAGGGCTATATTAATGCGACGTTTCGGTCTAGATAAACCTCTTCATGAGCAGTACTTCCTTTACGTCGTTAACTTTTTAACTGGAGAGATGGGGATATCGTTTTACTATAAGTCGTCCGTGTTCCCTATCGTAATCGAGAAGTTCCTTAATACGCTAATCTTAATGCTTCCAGCTTTAGTTACAGCATACACTTTAGGGGGACCTATTGGGGCTTTTTTGGCATGGCGTAGAGGTAGGAAGTTTGAGAAGGTAACTACAATATTAGCAGTTATTAATTACTCTGCGCCTTTATTCTGGATTAGCCTTATTGCTATTTTCATTTTTGCAATATGGTTGAGGTGGGTGCCAGCAGGAGGGATGAGAACAATGCCGTACGAAGCTGCTAACTTCTTTGAGAAAGTGATGAATTTAGACTTCGTCCATCATTTCATCCTTCCATTTTCAGTCTTAAGCTTAAGTTATCTTGCAATACCTATGCTTCTCATGAGAAATACGATGCTTGAGGTTCTTGGGTCGGACTTCATAGAGTTAGCTAGAGCTAAGGGCCTTAACGAGCGCGTGATACTCTACCGACATGCAGCAAGAAATGCCATGTTGCCTCTAATAACGCAATTTGCCATCTCCACTGGTTTAATAGTCGGAGGCGCCGTAGCAGTTGAGGTAGTCTTCTCTTGGCCAGGACTTGGGAGAGAAATAAGTACAGCTTTGAAGTACTTAGATTATCCGCTTATCCAAGGGACGTTTATGTTCATGGCCTTAATGATAATGATTTTAAACTTTATTGTAGATGTCCTCTATAGTTACTTAGACCCAAGGATCTCTTATGAGTGAGCTAACTGATATTATCAAGCAAGATAAACTTGCTCTCGTTGGATTAACAATCTTGATCTTGATTATTTTAATTGCTACCTTTGCTCCATTCATAGCTCTTTATGATCCTGATGAAGTAATAATAGGTGAAGAAGGCATTGTATTTAAGCTCGAGAATAGCTATTGGAGGCTTCATTCACTTATTAGCGAATACCGACTTAATGATATAACTTTTTTGCATGGAAAAGCTTTTGCTGTTGGAAGAGATGGAGGCATATACCTCTTGGGAGGAGACTCTTGGAAATGTATTTATAAAGTGGACGATGCAGAGCTTAATGCCATCTCCATTACTGAGGACTTCGGTATTGCTGTTGGTACGAATGGAACTGTCTTAGAGTACAAAGGAACATCTTGGAGGCACATCAAGTTACCTACTAATGCAGATCTTTATGATGTTACAATTATTGGTTCGAGTCAAGCATTGATAGTAGGTGCTGGTGAAACACTTTTTCTATTTGATGATGGAAGATGGATAAATTTAAGCAAACAACTACAAGCTAATTATGATTTTTACGCTGTTAGCTCAGAAGATAATCTAGTTATAATAGTTGGAAGCAGTGGATTAATAGCAAGATATGAGGTTGGTAAAGTAGTAAAGGAGCCTGCCTTAACTAATCAAGATTTATTTGGTATTGCAATATATCAAGGAAGCGCAGTAGCTGTCGGAAATGGTGTTATCTTAAAGTATGCAGAAGGAAAGTGGACGTTGCTTCGAGGAGGAATCGTGGATATATTTTATGACGTTTCATTTACAAAGGATGGAATAGCTTTAATTGTTGGACATAACGGGGTTGTCTTAAGCTTAAAGGATAACGTTATAAAGGAGCTCAACATTGAGCGGAGGCTCCACCTTACGGCTGTTGCCGCTGAGGGTACGGTGGCTTTAGCCGTTGGCACACGTCCATACGTTAAAGCTCTCCTACCACCATCTTGGAGGCATCTACTCGGAACAGATCATATAGGACGAGATATCTTCAGTCAAGCGATCTATGGATCAAGGGTATCGCTTTTCGTAGCGTTCGTAGCCGCCATTATAGTGACCGGCGTTGGAACGCTCGTCGGACTTATTGCTGGGTACAAAAGAGGGATGACCGATGACTTTCTCATGAGAATCGTGGATATCATGTACTCCATACCGTTTGAACCGTTTGCAATAATATTAGCGATGCTTTTCTTCCCAAGCATATGGACTTTAATAGCGGCCATCACCCTTCTTACGTGGAGGACTACAGCGCGCATCATTAGGTCGCAAGTCCTATCCTTATCCCAAAGGCCTTTCGTAAAATCTGCTAAGGTAGCAGGAGCTAGTGACGCTAGGATAATGTTCGTTCATATTCTTCCGAATGCGCTACCTTTGGTGCTCCTTGACTTAACTATTACTATTGCATGGGCCATATTGGCTGAGGCAGCCTTAAGCTTCTTAGGAGTTGGACCACCTGGTGAGCATAGCTGGGGCCTCATATTGAATAGGGCCAGAGTATCTGGTGCTTGGAGGATAGCGTGGTGGTGGATACTTGCGCCTGGCATTTTCATAATGCTAACCGCAAGCTCTATCTTCTTAATATCTAGGGCCTTAGAAGTTATAGTTAACCCTAGGTTAAGAGGACGGTAAATGCTTTTAGAAGTTCAAGATTTAAGTGTTGAGTATATAGTGCGAGAAGGAGTTGTAAAAGCAGTTGATGGTGCGTCCTTTGAAATTGATAGAGGTGAAATCCTTGGCATAGTTGGTGAAAGTGGTTGTGGTAAGTCAACTGTTGCTAAAACCATAGTAAGAGTTCTTCCTGAAAATGGAAGAGTCATTAAGGGAAGAGTTCTTTTTAATGGTGTTGATCTTATGAAGTTAAGTGAGTTGGAGTTAAATAAGATAAGATGGAGAAAGATCTCTATGATTCCTCAAAATGCTATGAATGCTCTTGACCCTGTTTACAGGGTTGGAGATCAAGTGCTAGAAGCCATACTTTCACATGAAAAAATGAGTGTTATAGATGCACGTAAGAGAGTAGTTGAATTATTTGAGCTAGTAGGTCTCGAAAGGAAGAGGCTTGAAAGCTTTCCTCATCAACTTAGTGGAGGTCAAAGACAAAGGGTGGTCATAGCGATGGCATTAGCTCTTAATCCTGAGCTTATAATTGCAGATGAGCCTACTACTGGTTTAGATGTAGTTACTCAAGATAGTATTTTACATCAAATTGAGATATTAAGAAATGAATTTAGTATGTCAGTAATCCTTATTACACATGATGTAGCCTTAGTGGCAGAAGCTTGTGATAAGGTTGCAGTGATGTATGGTGGGAAGATAGTCGAATATGGACCTACTCATCGAATTTTTAAAGAACCATATCACCCATATACGCTCGGTCTTAAGAACGCCTTCCCTGACATTAGGGAGAAGAGGCTTAAGCTAATGTTCATACCTGGCTCCCCGCCTAATTTACTAAACCCTCCGCTTGGCTGTCCCTTCGCCGAAAGATGCCCATTCGTTATTGAATTATGCAAATTAGAGGAACCTCCCCTTAGGGAGATCGGCGATATGAAAGTTAAATGCCACCGTTGGTACATGGCAGATGAGTTCCGTGTTAAAGCTAAAGAGGAGTTGACTTGGGGTATAAGAAAGCTATATACTGAGGCAACTATGGTTCGAGAGAAGAGCAGTCGCAAGCCAGTGCTTGAAGTTAAGAACGTGAAGAAGTTCTTTCCCATCAAAAGGGGCCTTTTAGGGGCTTTATTATGGAAGCCCTATAAATATATTCGCGCAGTAGATGGAGTCTCCCTCGAGTTAATGGATGGGGAGATCCTCGGTTTAGCAGGGGAAAGTGGAGCTGGGAAGACGACGTTAGGTGAGCTTTGTCTTCTCCTTCAGCCGTTAAGCGAGGGGGCTATATTCTTTAATGGTAAGGATATCTTTGAGATGATGAGACATGATATGAAGGGCTTTAGGGAAAAGTCACATATGGTTTTTCAAAATCCCTATGAGGCTTTAAACCCAAGGTTTAAGGTATTCGATATCGTTAGTGAACCCTTAAAAATCTTTAAGGTAAGGGAAGAGGAGACTATAAATAGAGTCAAAGAAGCGCTTAGATGGGTAGGATTAACTCCACCTGAGAATTACTTGTCTCGTTATCCTCATCAACTTAGTGGTGGTGAACGTCAAAGAGTGGCTGTAGCGAGATCCCTTATACTTAAGCCGAGGCTATTAATCGCTGATGAGCCTGTGTCAATGCTTGATGTTTCAGTGAGGGCAGGCATACTTGAGTTATTGATGAAGGCAAGGGCTGAGTTTGGAACGGCGATAATCTATATCTCTCATGATATTTCTACTATTAAGGATATATGCGATAGAGTAGCTATAATGTACCTTGGGAGGATCGTTGAAGTAGGCCCTACGGATAAGGTTGTAAGAAGTCCGAAACATCCGTACACGCGCGTTTTGATATCTGCCATACCTGTGCCAGATCCAGAGTTCAAGAGGAGGCGCGTAATCGGCGTGGGTGAAATACCTGATCCGATAGATCTTCCTTGTGGTTGTCGATTTCATCCTAGATGCCCTTCAGCAAGTCGTCTTTGTGGTTGGGACTCAAGGGATTTGCTTAATTTCATCATGAGAAAGTGTGGAGATGAGCTCCTTAAGAAGGTAAAGAGAATACGTGCTGGAGGCTATTCTCTTAAGATAGTTGCAAAGGAAAATGCAAAAAGTCTTTTACGTGAATTTCTTGATATCATAAGTGGAACGATTTTTGAAGATGTTTTAGCAAATGTCTCTATAGTGGATAATATTATTCAATTTACGCTTTTTGATGTTAAGGAGCCAGAACTAAAAGAGGTAGAAGAAGGCTGGTATGTTGCTTGTCATTATGCTTAATGTGGTACTTTGCATTTAATAGGAGGATCGTCGCTGAACTTTAATCTTTCTCTAATTAGCGCCTAGGACCTAGTTTATCCTTATCGTATGCCGTCCTAACGATTAACAAACCGCCTAACATTATTGACTCTTGTAGGAAGCGGGGAATGTGGGCAACGAAGGGGGACGAGGCCTTTGTAGAAGAGAGCTCATATTAGCCTCCTTTAGCTATTTCAACTAATCTATCCCGTGGAATCACCTCTTTTATCAAACTCATAACCGCTAAGTCCTCTACCACTTCTAATGCATAGATAGGCTTTCCTCTTGCATAAGCATAGCCAATGTCGATCAAAGTGCACCATCTCCTTTGGATGCTCACGGACGGATGGCAAAAATCTTGATGGCTCATCAAATCCCCGTTAATGAAAAGTGCAATATCAATTTGCAGAAGCCTTCCTGTCGAGAAGCCGAGGATCGTAGGATTTTGCCATGATGGATGAAGGGCCGAATATCGGCAACGTGAACCCGATGGGAACGCCCAGCTCATCAAGTTCGAAGGCTGGCCTCTTTCCGAGGAACTTCTGCTATAAGGGTTATTAAATACCTAGCGTTCTCAGAATGCTCGCCGAAAATAGCCTCAAGGATTCTTACTTGGCCCTCAGCTAACTGCTCAAACCTTTCATCCATCTTAACAAACCTCTCGTCTGTCTTAACAAGTCTCTCTAGCATCCCTCAAGCAACTTACCCATCTCACTAAACCCTTTTCTAAGCTCCCTGCTACCTAAATAGTAACTTATGGTTGTTGGAATAACAGATATGGCTACGGAGATTATTATTCCCTCAACGGGGCCCAAGATGTCACCTAGCGTTAAGGCATCGAGGAATATAATAACCTTTAATTCCTAGGAGGGAGCGCCGTAGACTCTAAGTCTTTCGGACATCATGTAGCGAATACGTATTTAAAAGGCCTAAGAGCAGCTTATTGATGGTGCTATTATGCAGGTCTTGAGAAGAATTGAGCAACAGGTCGACGTTGTGAAGGAGTTGGGACTTGAGCTTACGTGTGAAAGCAGTTACCGCGGCCTGGAGAGGCTCGTCCAATTGACGATACAAGCTCTCCTCGACTTAGGGTTAATGGTGCTTTCGGCCATGGGGTTCTCCCCTAAGGGGTACGGCGACGTAGCCTCATTGCTCGGCCAACTCGGCGTGTTGGGTTCAAATGACGCTAAATTGCTGAAGGCCATGGCCGGTCTAAGGAACGTGCTTGTTCACGCTTACGTTAGCGTAAGTAGGGAGATCGTCGACAAGGCCTCGAAAAAGCTGCCTGAGGACGCCACTAAGATCGCAGATAAAATCCTCTCGTCAGCAAGGCAAAGGTTGCGCGATCCGCAAGGGATTACCGATGAAATCATCGACGCCTTAAGGGAGGTGCTTAAGGATCGAGTTATAGCCGCCTTCATCTTCGGCTCGTGGATTAAGGGTTATGGCCTGAAAGGGGACGTTGACGTAGCCGTTTACCTCGGAAGACGTCCGGATCCCTACGAAGTTGGAGCCTTAATGGCAGATCTTTGCGATGCATTAGGAAGGGACGACGTCGACTTCTTGGTGATAGACGATTGCGATAACGTCGCGTTAGCCTATGAGGCGGTTCAAGGGAGGCCGGTCGTGGGCGATGAGGCCGAAATCCTATGGCTTAGGACGAAGATAGCCTCACAATACATGGATTATAAGGAGAAGATAAGCCGCATTAAGGCTACAGCCTTTGGAACATCATCGTCTTAAGCCTGCCACGTCTTTATACGAACGGGAAATGCTACATAAAACGAAAGCTCTAAGTATCCTTCAGCTAATCCTTCCTCCTCTAAAGGAAAAACAGGCTGATAGTTCAGCCTAGTATGAACGCTTGACTTGCACTTAGGAGGTCGTGAGTTCGAATACTGCCCGGAGCATCATCTTAAACTTCTTAGCCTCCCTTCTAATTTTCCTCAAACAGAGCCATGGGCTGAGAAAGGCGAGGAATGGGATCGGAACCTCATTAAGAGAGTTGGAAGTTGCCTTTCTGACAGCTTCAGCGACCTTTGAGGAAGTACAACTGGTTTTATTGACTTTGTTTAATTCATCTTATGAAGGAATATCTACGATGAGCGAATGGTCGATGGACTTACGCCCTTGCAAAATTTACCAGTGCGGCAATGTCAGCGGCAATAGGACGGCTGGCTTTAGCGTGGTTAAATACGCACCGATGCGCGCTGAGGATCAACGACATTAGGGTCAAGATCGCCATAAGCCTTCAGCTCACGTCCATCAAAATCCGAAAAAAATTTAACTACCGAAATTTTAGCGTTAGCTCTCGAAGCGCCGAGACCTCCGACCCGCAGAAGGGCTCGGCTTGGGCGCTGCCTCATCTCAAGGGAGAATTGAAAGTTTCCATCTCATGTAGGGGTTAAAAGCGAGCGAATGAGGCAATGATGATCATGGTTTATTTCGATGGGCTCTGCGAGCCCAAGAACCCCGGAGGGATCGCGACCTACGGTTTACTCATCTATTTAGATGGCGATAAGGTTCACGAAGACGCCAAAGTCGTCGGAGAAGGCAGCCAAATGAGCAACAATTACGCCGAGTACGCTGGCCTTTGCGCCAGCTTGCGATGGCTCATTGAGAACGGCTTGCGGGGCGAACGAATCACTATTCATTCGGACAGCCGCCTCCTTGTAAATCAAATGAGAGGCCTGTGGAGGTGCCACGGAGGGCTTTACGTGGAGAAGTTCATCGAGGCTCGCGAGTTAGCTAAGAGGTTCGATAAAATATCGTTCGCTTGGATCCCGCGAGAGCTTAACGAGGCCGATGCGTTAAGCAGGCGAGCATACGAGGAATATTGCCGAACGAAAGGAATAGAGCCGAAGTACATGGCCAAGAGGAGAGCATAAGCTAACGCATTAACAATACCTTAATTATGACCTGAGGCATTATAATTGATTAAGCTACTGCCACCTCATCATATTTCATGGTATGTGAACTTAAGGCTATGCTTAAAAGAGCAAGCTTCCAAGTTTTTGAATCTTGTATTAGGATGGTAAAGCTTCTCATTCCTAAGGATATCGAGTTGTGCAGCCTCCTGAGCCCTTCTTCGAACTTATTATGTCCAGTTTCGTTTTCATCATGCCGTTTTAATCGTTTAAAAAATACTTTTTAAACTCATTGCTTGAAGCCTCGGGCGGGATTCGAACCCGCGACCACCGGCTTACCAAGCCGATGCTCCAACCTGGCTGAGCTACCGAGGCGCTCGTAATGGTTAATGTGAAACGGCTTTTATGCTTTACGCAATAACGTTAAGCGAACCCTCGGTCATGCCGATTACGCCTTGGAAGTCAGAGGTATCCCCTTAAGCAAGGCAGCTGCCTTGCACGTAAGTGGCTTCGTTAGCAGGTTGATTAAGTCATCTAACCCGTCGATATCGAGGGCCAACCTTTCGTTACGAACGATCTTAACCTTGAGCGATCGGCTTAAGGCTTCAGCCATATGCCTACGGAAGCTACTGGGCCCGAACAACGGAGGTATGACGTGAGGCGGCCTTCTTCCAAGCGCATTAGTCCCGCTCCCGTCTAACGAAGGCGCTATTACGACGTTCGAAGCCGATAATAACGAAACCACTTCGTCGATGTCGCCTTGAGTTATCAAAGGCAAGTCGGCTGGTAGAACCAAGCTGGCTTGAGCCCCCTTCCTCACGCAGGCCTCCGTCGCCTGTTGTACGGCTTCGTTAAGCCCTAGGCGCTCCTCCATCAAGGGCTCTGCTCCGTACGAAGCCGCCAAATCGAGGACGAGTGGATCTACGCTGATGACGAAGGCCTTTTCCACGGCTCGAGAGGATGAAACGGCGCTTAGGACGTCCTCTAACATCGTGAGGACGAGCCTTTCTCTATCGCGCGAGGACAATGCGCTAGATAACCTCGATTTGGCTTCGCTAACTCGCTTAACAGGCACTATCACGAACGCGGAGCTCAATCCCATCCGCTTTAGCTAGCGAAAGGCTGTTAACGTCATTACGTGCTCCTCATAAGTACGCTTAAAAGCGTAGCCGTTGTAACCGCGATGCGTATGGGTACATTCGCACGTTAAACGATCGACGAAAGGCATGCATTTAAGCGAATCGTTTATAACGTTAAGCGAATGAAGCTCGATGAAGGTGCATCCAAGCTGACGGAAGAGGGCTTAAGCCTTCCCACTGGAAGGAAGGTCATGAGCGGTTTCATCGCCTTAACATCCCTTAAGGACGCCCTTGAGAGGGTTAAGGCCTTAATCAAACTGCCGAAGGCCGAGATAATCGACGTACCGCTCGGCGAATCGTTAGGGGCCGTTTTAGCCGAGGACGTAACCGCCCCCGTGGACATGCCTCCGTTCGATAGAAGCGTGGTCGATGGGTACGCCGTATCGGCCGAGGAGACGGCTAGCGCCTCGCCGTTAAACCCCATCAGGCTAAAGGTTGTGGGGAAGGCTGAGGCAGGCGACGATCCAACGGCGTTGCCGGGGGTTCGTGAAGGGGAGGCTTTGGAGGTATTCACAGGAGCACCGATGCCAAGAGGCGCTGATGCCGTCGTAATGGTTGAACATTGCAAGCGGGAAGGGGATTTCGTGCTAATCCACAAGCCTGTGTTCAAATATCAAAACGTCTCGAGGAGGGGCGAGGACTTCAAGGAAGGGGAGGTTATCGTAAGGAGGGGGACGAGGGTTAAGCCGTGGCACATAGCGGCCTTGGCGTCGTTCAACATAACGTCAGCGCCCGTGTATAAGCGGCTTAAGGTGGCGATATTATCGACGGGGGAGGAATTAAGGGAGCTCGGCTCCTCGATTAAGCCCGGCGAAATCGTTAACAGCTCAAGGCCCATGCTTAAGGCCCTTGTTAAGGAAATCGGATGCGAACCAGTCGATTTAGGCATAGCTGGCGACGACGTTGATGAAATAGCCTCAAAGCTATCGAGCGGCTTGGCAATGGCCGACATCGTAATCGTCACGGGAGGCACGAGCTTAGGCGAAAGGGACCTCGTCCCCGAGGCCGTAAACAAGCTCGGCAAGCCAGGCGTCATCGTTCATGGGTTGCGCATCAGGCCTGGGAAGCCGACCGGCATAGGCGTGATCGACGGCAAGCCCATTTTCATGCTTTCGGGCTTTCCAGTGGCAGCGCTCATAGGATTCGAAGCTGTGGTGAAGGAGGTTATAAGCTGGTTAACGCGTTCGTATTTCGAACTCCATCCGAAGATCAAGGGGAGGCTCACTAGGCGTATTACGAATTTAACAGGCGTTAGATCGTACGTAAGGGCGAGGGCCTTCAAGATCGATAATGGTTATGCGATCGAGCCGTTGATGATAACGGGATCAGGTTTGCTTTCCACCCTCACTAAGGCCAACGCCTTAATCATAATCCCAGAGGATGTAGAAGGGCTCGATGAAGGCGAGGAGGTGGAGGCGATGATAATTCAACCTTTAGAGGCTGTTACGTAAGTGATGAGCGTTGGCTTTAGTATACCATAGGCTAGTTGACGTTAACGAAGCCCTTAAGATGGTCGAAAGGGCCTTAGGCGGCTTTCGCGCCTTCGGCGTTAAGAAGGTTCCTCTCGTCGATGCGCTCGATCGCGTTCTCGCCGTTAACGTATACGCCAAGGTCGACTCCCCGCCGTTCGATAGATCAAACGTCGACGGCTACGCTGTGATCGCCCGTGATACCTACGGTGCGACGGAGGCTCAACCGATGCCATTGAGGATAGTCGGAAGGGCTGACGTCGGCTTATTGCCGACTATTGAGGTACGAAGCGAAGAGTGCGTCGAGATTTCAACAGGCGCTCCTATGCCTCGAGGCGCTGACGCCGTAGTAATGGTTGAGCACACTAAGCGCGTGAGGGACGTCGCTTACGTTTACAGAGCTGTAACGCCTGGGGAGAACGTTTCCCAAGCCGGAACGGACGTATGCGCAGGGGATTTAGTGCTAAGGGCTGGTAGGAAGTTAACGCCTAGGGAAATAGCCGTTTTAGCGGCCGTTGGCTACGGTGATGTCGAGGTATATGAGGGGCCGAGGGTTGCGGTCTTCTCGACGGGCGAGGAATTAGTCGAGCCCGGAAAGGCGTTAGAAGCTGGGAGGATATACGACGTTAATAGCTACGCCATATGCAGCATGTTAACGGAGGTTGGCGCTGAGGCTTATTTCAAAGGCATCCTTAAGGATGATTATGACGTAATGAAGCGAGCCATAAGCGAAGCCTTACGAGAGTACGACGTCATAATCGCCTCAGGGAGCACTTCCGCCGGCTTCGGCGACGTTATGTACAAGGTCTTTAATGAAATGGGCCCGCCTGGGGTCTTGGTGCATGGGCTTAAGCTTAAGCCAGGGAAACCCACGATTTTGGCCGTAGCGAACGGAAAGCTCCTCGTGGGCCTCCCCGGGTTTCCATTATCGGCGATTATAGTCTTCATGACCATCGTAAGGCCTATCGTCGAAAGGATGGCTGGCCTCAAGCGCGGTCAAGAGCGGCTTCAAGTTAATGCCGTGTCGGCCGTCAGGGTGGAAGCCGGTAGGGGCAAAAGGGAGCTCATCCCCGTTCAAATAGTTGGCGCAGAGGACAAGCTGGTCGCCTATCCTGTATTGGCTGGCTCGGGGGCCGCTACGTCCTTGGCGATATCCGATGGGTTCGTAGAGGTCCCGGAGGATAGGGAGTTCGTCGACGAAGGGGAGGAAGTGAAGGTAACGCTCCTCTCCCCTAAGCTAAGGATGGCGGACCTTACGATAATCGGAAGCCATTGCCTAGGTATAGACTTAATCATGGAGCTGTTAAATGGCGTCGAGTCCAAGGTCATCAACGTAGGGTCTACGACAGGTTGGGCAGCCGTAAGCAAAGGAGAGGCAGATATCGCTGGGACGCACCTCTTGGATGAGGAAACGATGCGATATAATACGCCGTTCATTGATAGGTTTGAAATGAAGGATAAAGCTGTCGTAGTAAGAGGTTATGCGCGTAAGGTGGGCTTCATCGTCAAAAAAGGTAATCCGAAGGATATAAAGGGCTTTGAGAGCTTGCTGCGGAATGATATAATAATGATAAATAGGAATAAGGGCTCTGGAATTAGAACGTTAATAGATATGAACCTCAAAAGGATCTTAAGGGACAAAGATCCAAGGAATGTAATTAAAGGCTACGATTATGAGGCTAAAACCCATACTGCAGTTGCTGCAGCTATAGCTCAAGGAAGAGCTGATGTAGGCATAGCTATTCAAGCCGTATGTAATATGTATGATCTTGATTTTATTGAGATATGCGAGGAGATGTTTGACTTCCTGATTAGGAAGGATAGGTTGAAGAAAGGATCTGTAAGCGCTTTCTTAAAGATACTTGCATCGGAAGAGTTCAAACGCATTCTCCCCTTAAGGTTGAAAGGGTATAGAGCGATAGAGGAAACGGGACGGATTGTAGGATAATAAGCTTTCTATAGCTTGAAGCAGAGGATAAAAGGGAAGCCGTGCGTTAACGGATCCATTGGGTTTGTATGTTTGCTTAAGCGAAGATCCTTAAGCGATTGAGGGAGCGGGCCTAGTTCTCAAGTACGAGTTAATACGCTTCAATTAGAGGAGCCTTCCCTCCCTATTATCAACATTTTAGCAAAGTTTATATGTAGTGTTATACATGGACTAAATGGTGAAATTTATGCCATTCATAATATCAGTCGACGGTCAGGGTCGGATGGTCTTGCCTAAAGAAGTTAGGCAGGCTTTAGGAATTAAGGGGGGCTCTAGGCTCGTATGCAGGGTTGTTGGAAATAAGGCCATCTTAGAAAGGCTCTCCGTGGACATGGCTCAAGAGGCCTTTAACAGGCTTGAAGAAATAGCCCCTAGCTTAGAGGTCTCGCTTAACCTTCCTTTCGCATCAGCTAAGCGATTGACGTTAAGCTATCGCTTAACGGAGGGCTACCTCTATGCCCTCTTGCCCTAAGCTCATCCCCTAGGCATCCTCCCGTATATCGAACCTCCTCATTGCTTGAGTCAGAGGTGGTACGGGAGCGAGGGCTGACCTGCCAATCATAGCTCTCGCAGGCTTTAAGGGCCAGCTCGATCCTTCCATCGGAGGAGCCAGCCCCCATCAGCCTTTGAGAGCTATGACCATAAATAGATGGCCAAACGTATAGGACTTTAATATCGCACGTCTTCTTACGGTTAGGAAGCCTATGCTTTATTTTGATAGGCTCCTTAAGCCGTTCTCCATATCCTAAGGCCCTCCTAGCTATTACAAAGGCCGCTAGCTGATGAGCATTAAACCTTGAGAACATTTTGGCATATTTTAGTTCGGCTACCTTTGAAGTATAGGCTGGCTGAATTTCTACGACTAAGAGCTTCTCCTTTAAAGCCCTAGCCTTTATAGTTTGGTCGAGCTTTTTCCTTACGAAGTTCGCTATAAGCCTATTTACCCAATTAGGAAAGTCTGGATTATGCTTAATCCTTAAGTCCTCCACGGCTATAGCGTTTACACCATGCCCCCTAATCCATTTAAAGGCCTTTTTAACCAAGTTCCCTATAAGCCAATCACGCTTCTCCCCTCTGGCGAATACCAAGTCTGAGTAAAGGAACCATTTAGAGGCAATTAAATTTCCATCTCTGCTGACGATGGTAACAGCTATTCCTAAGGGATTTACATCAAAGCCTGCAACCTTCAATCCATTCCAACATACTTTCTCCTCCTCTAATTCAAAGGTTATGAAGACTTGATAGCCATTATAAAGAGTCCTCTTAACCCTAATCGTATAAGCAAGTCTCCTTTCAAGTACTTCTTCTACATAATGTCTAAGCTCTTCAGGTATGAAGAGTGCTACACAGAAGTCATTAAATACTGTATTTCTAATCTCTAAGAAGTACTCATCTCTACATTTAACTATTCTAGTGTTCGCATTTCCACCTTGATTCTTTTGGCCTATGCTTAGAAAACCCCATCTCCTACGGGCTAGCCATTCTTCCTTAATAACTTTTCGACCCTTAGAAAGCTTTTTAAGAGTCCGTCTTCCACCGAAAACCACCTTGGGCATAGTTTTATTTTCACTGTATTCCCTTAACTCATTCAGCCTCTTCTTCAGCCTCTCAATCTTCCTAATAATGCCACTTTTCTTCAAAGGATTTCTCGTCTTTCCTAACCTCTTCTCAGCTCTTTCGATCCTCCACTTTAAGTCCTCTATGTAAAGTGACAAAAGGAGCTTTTGCGCCTCCATCAGGGCCTTAGCCTCTTTAATAGCCCATTGACACCATCTAGCGTTCGGCATGAATAACTCGTAGAGCCTTTCTACGACCTCATATTCTCTACAGCCTTCTAAAAGCCTGTTATACGCAAATCTGACCATAGAGGGAAATATCCTAGATAGATTATTTAACTTCATCAATTCCTCTTCGCTAGGCATTAGCTTAGCTCTTACCGTAAACTTCAGCCATTATCGCCTCTAGGCCTTAGATATCACTCTCCTTCCTTCAACCACTTCATTTAAGATGCAGAAGTATATAAAGATTTAGTTTTTCATCCGCTGTTGCACGAAGACCTAGACGTAATGGAAATCGAAGGTGAAGATAAGTACGTTGACAGGGAATATGCCCTTCGTAAAATCGGGCTTAGAAGGAGTAGTTGACGTCGGAATAATTGTTATAGCGCACTTTAAAAACCCAGCTCGCATATACGCAGCTCAGTTTCTCCTAGAAGCTCTTACGCTTAAGAGGCGTGATATAGTACCATTAAGCGCATATCTAGGAGCCTACGTGATCATGACTAAGTACTTAAGGCTTAGGAGGGATCGCGTTGCAAGAGCCCTTCTGGAAACCCTCTCCCTTGAATCGCCAGCATTTTACGAAAACGTACCAAAGGCTGTTGCTGAGAAAGCCGTGGAATTGGCGTCAGAACTTAACGTCTCATCCTGG
>WUQV01000082.1 GCA_009889585.1 Candidatus Bathyarchaeota archaeon
TCCATGGCTGCACCTGCTGCTTGTGGGACGATCGCCTTGGCTTACGATAAGGGCTTGGTGAAAAGCGCGGCTGACGTTAAGGCTAAGCTAAAAAGGGATTGGCCTGTTGAGAAGTCGATTGAAGTAGGGTATGGATTGCTCACGTTCCCTAGGTTACTTTAAGTATATAAACGCCCCGTAGAATCATAACCTGAGGTGAAATCGATGATCTTTCCACCTCCGCCCATCTTCCAATCCATACGAAGGGTTTCCTTCAAACCTGAAGTTGCTCCATTCACCTTCGCTGGGCTCGTTGAGTTAGAGGCGATAAAGGGCGTTTATACGTACGACGATGCCATCAGGTGGACCGTTAGGAATATCCCGATCGATGGAACGGAAGTGGTTCGATGGATGCAAGAGTGTTTTATAGCTAACCAAGTCCTATGGGCGTTTGAGAATGAGTACGGAAGGCTTGGCTCTGGGGTTCAAACTGGATCAGGTGACCCAGCTTCGCCAGGGCTGAGGGTTGCAGACCTAAGATTTCCCACGAACATACCAGGTAGAACGATAAGGGCTCAAGGTTTCGCTCCAGGGTATGCTAGGGGCGTTCGTATAGATATACCAGCACCATTCGGAAAGGCCTTAATGCTCCTAAGGGATTTATTTGGCTTCGGTGTGGTAGGCGAATGCTACTCTTATCAATGGAATGGAGCTTTCGGGCAATTCACGGATTTGGCTACGACGCCGATACATAGCCCCGTAAGGGTTCCTAGGTTCTGGGGTATGAATACGTTCCTACCGTTTATAGCTAGGCCTGGGCCAGTACCCGTCAGCTTCTTGACCATGCGAATTTCAGTGTCGAAGGCGTGTAAGGTAAGGCTCTTGAGGCATGACGTAGGTGATTATACTGTTTATGAAACGTTCGATGAGTTAGACCTTCCAGCTGGTGAGAGCGAATTGACGTACGCCGTTATGGGAATCCCAACCGCTCCATCGTTCGTAGTTAACATAGCCCCAGATGATGTAGCCGAGGTTCAATTGAGATCGGCATCGATATCGCCTTGATGATCCGATGAAGCCGATTGAAGCGATAAAGCTGGTTGAAGGAGCTCCAGCTCCGCCGACAGCACCAGCTGCCGTCACCTACTCCGTTGCTTGTCGGATGAAAGATGAATACAAGGACACGTTCAAGTACGGAGGGGTTGATTGGGTTTTAACGGAGTTGAAGGATGATGCAAAAGGCGA
>WUQV01000083.1 GCA_009889585.1 Candidatus Bathyarchaeota archaeon
ATCGTTTAAGGGCGTAGACATCACGAAGCTCCCTCCGTTTAAGATAAGCAGGTTAGGCATGGGCTACGTCCCTCAAGGAAGGCGTTTGTTCCCGAGGCTGAGCGTCTTAGAGAACTTAAAGGCCGGGCTTAGGGGGAGGGCAGATGAAGGCGTGTTAAGGAACGTTTACGAAATCTTCCCGATCCTTAAGGATAGGTTAAGCCAAATGGCTGGCACCCTTAGCGGCGGAGAGCAACAGATGCTAGCCATCGCTCGCGCCCTCGCGGCCTCCCCTGAGCTCCTGTTAATGGATGAGCCGACTACAGGCCTTATGCCTATCTTCGTCTCTAAGCTGAGGAAGGTTATTGAGGACTTAAACGAAAGAGGGATCAGCATATTGCTAGTTGAACAAAAGGTTCCGTTAGCGCTAGAGCTTAGTAATAGAGTATACATCATGGAGAGAGGCGTTATAAGGTATTGCGGGACGCCTGAGGAGTTATGGAAGAAGGAGGACGTGCTCTTAAGCTATTTAGGCGTCAAAGTTAGCTTTTAAGCGATGTAGCTCTAGCCTTCGCGTTCCGGCTGAGCTAATCAGGTCAAAGCGAGGAGCTCCTCCTGCTAACGGCGCCCGTAGGCTCCTTCTTAAGCCTCTATGGACAATAAGCCTTAGCGTAACTTATCTTTCGCCAAACTTAAGAACGTAAAAGCTCATCGCTAATGATAATCTTAACATACTTACGCGATCCTTTGCCCCTTAGGATCGATTTGCCAGAATCAGAGCCGCTCGCCGTCTTAAGTAACTTGACCGTCGCACTGGCTACGCTTGCGTCCATAACTTACTGGCTACAAGCCATTGATAGGAGGTTTGAACGGCTCGAGCTCAGCTTAAAATTAGCCGTGGAAGGCCTGAAGGGGGAAGATCGTCGTTTACGCCCGAGGGATAAGCGAGGGCGAAGCGTAGCGGGTTTTCATCCACGAGGTTATTGAGCTTCGCTTTAAGCCCATCCTAAGCTCTTACTGCTATCTTGTGGACTCCTCAGTAGGCGCAGTCGAGTAGGTAAGCAATTCGCTGAAGGAGGCTCTTGAAGAGCTAGTCGAGGGTCTTGCGGAGGTTTTAAGCGAGATGGAACTGATTAAGCAGAAGAAGGGCTTATAATCTTTGTTCCTAAAGGGAAGGGACATTTACAGGGCTTCGACAAGAAAGCCTAGAGCTTTAGTTCTAGGATGAATCGTCGAAAGGCTTAAACGCTATCCTAACGGCTTATTGTCCGTCGGAACCTGAGGGGGACGGCCTGCCGTTAGGGCGGAGACAGGACGACGCACCCTTTGAGAGTGCCGATAATCCTTCGATGCAAAATGACTCCATGTGTGCAAGAAAGAGAAACGCAAGATATGAAAATGAAGGATGCGATGGCTCTTAATGCAATGTCGTAAGCAAGAATAAGCTCGCCAAAAGCGCAAGCACTCCTAAGGCTACTTCAATGAACGTCAAGCCTCCTAACCTCAACGCTACGCCTAAAGCGAGAAAGGCAATCGAAAGGGCATAAGCGCTGCTTAAGGCCTTGATGGCGAAGATCGATTGCCTCTTAAAGGCACATTCGACCTTTAAGATAAGCTCATCCTGTAATACGCGCCTCATTTGAACGGCCTTAACGTAGGAGATTGTAGCGTCTCCGATTTCAGCTAATAACAATATTAGCACTAGCTCAGCTAAGGACGGGATGAGCCCTTGGCTTACGCTTAAAGCGTTCGAAAGAGCTTGCCTGAAGATGAAGAGGGAGAATAAAATCGCACAAGCCGTTGTGAACTCGCCCTTAGAACCCTTTATCAACCCATGGGCGCTTAATAATAACGATAGAAGTGCGAAGGAACGCATTATTAGGTGAGGGCTTAATACGATCGAGAGGATATGTAAGAGGCCAGCTAAAGAGAGTACTATTGCTAAGTAAGCCTTCGACTTACGGATTACGCCCTCATAAGGCGTTGCCATATCCTCACCTCCTTTACGGCTTCCTTTAACGGAACGTTTAAGCTCCAATCTAAGGTTAAACAGTACCCCTTTAAGCGAAGGAGGACGTTCATCCTTTTGTAATCCGCTATCCTCGCAGCGAAGGATTCAGCCAACTCCTTAGAGCTTTTCTTCACTTCAAACGGAGATGGCGATAAGATGATGACGTTATAACCAGCTGCCTTCAACTCCTCTACAACATCTACGACTTCTCCATCGAGCAACGGCGATATTAAGATGACTTGAGCCCCTGGCTTTAGAATGAACGGCGTGAGGAACCTCATGACGTGATGCATTGGTATGGTCATCCCAGGCCTTAGGTCAGCCAAGAAATGAAGTATCTTTAACATTTGCCCTCTTCCGAAGCCAGGTTTAATCCAACCTCGATGTAGGCCGCAGGCTATGAGGCCGACGCGATTACCCGCCCTTAATAAGGATGAGCAAAGGGAAGCAGCCGCTTCGACCTCCAGCTCTAGGACCTCGTTTAACTCCTCCTCGCTCCAACTGGCGTCGACGATTATTACGACGTCGGCAGCTCCTTCGCTTTCGAATAAATTCGTGATGAGCGAGCTTAAGCGGGCCGTGGCCTTCCAATTCACCCTTCTCAACTCGTCGCCGGGGACGTAGCCTCTAATGCCGTAGAATTCGACGCCTTCCCCGCTACGCCTCGATCGAACGCTGCCTGGCCAATGCCTAGTCCTCCTAGGCCTAACTTCTACGATGCCGACCTCATCGTACCTAGGGAAGACGTTGATCGACGCCTCAGATGGCACCTCCCTCTCGACGAGGCGAAGCTTAAGGGGATCGTAAGCTGTAAAACGAACAGGGCCGACCTTATAATGACCCCTCCTTTCGCAAGCGACTTTATAAGCTAAGCGTGCTCTCTCACCCTTACGCAATGCCATGAAGGCGCGATTGCTCCCCTCCTTTAGCAAAAGCTCGGCTTGGATGTCATCGATTACCTCTAGAAGGATCTCCTCACCTTTATTTTCCAACTCCAAGATAACTTCCACCTCCTCCCCTACGAATACCATCGTATTGCTCACATTCCTCATCACTTCAATTGCAATATCTTCAAATGGGACTTTAATGCTAGATGCGAAGATTAAAATAGCGAATGGAATGATAAAAGCCAAGAGGTATGAATTTCTTAGCGCTACGCTTAACGATACGATGAACGTAGCCATGCTAAGATATAATAATGCCTTCCTCGTATACATCGTTATACCTTAGGTACTGGTACTTCGTTTAATATTTGCTCAACTACTGATTGAGGTTGAAAGCCCTTCACCCATGTCTCAGACCTTAAGATAATGCGATGAGCAAGCGCGGGTATTGCGATGTACTTCACATCATCAGGTAAGACGTAATCCCTTCCTCTTAACGCTGCAATAGCCCTCGCTAGCTTTGTTAATATGACCGTTGCTCTAGGGCTACATCCAACCTCAACCCTCGGATGTACACGCGTCCTTCGAACGACTTCTACAATATAATCTAGGACGCAATCATCTATATGAACTTCTTCCACAGCCCTTTGCATATCAAGCACATCTTCAAGATATATGATCATTCTAACTTCAACATCATCAGTCTTCCTTAACAGCCTACGCTTCAAAATATCTTTCTCTTCATTTGTCTTTGGATAACCTACTCGTATCTTCATTAAGAACCTATCCAATTGAGCCTCTGGAAGTGGATAAACACCTTCATATTCTATGGGGTTTTGCGTAGCTATCACAATAAATGGGTTCTCGAGGCGATGAGTTTTTCCATCTAATGTAACCTGTCGCTCTTGCATAGCCTCGAGGAGGGCAGCTTGAGTATTATGGGTTATAAGGTAGCCTTGGCCGCAGACATAATTATGTAGCCCTTCGATGGATAAATCGTAAAACGCCTTAAGCTTTCCTCCTTCATAAGCTATAATTGAATCAACTCGATCAAAGTGAGCATCGAATAATCCCTTAGGAGGTCTTTGATGCATAAGGTTACGAGCAGATAATATGATATCGCCTTCTTCAAGCCATTTAGCTTCCTTTAAGCTAATTTTGCCATCGTTAATTACATAAAATCCATGATTAGGCGAACATTTAAGCTCACCGCCGTGCTCAAGCCTTATTAAATAAACTGGCTCCCTTGAGAGCTGTTTGTACACATATGCTATTGACCTTTTAACAACCTTAATACGTCCATCAAACGAGAGAACTTCAACTTTATCCTTCGGCTTCATAATCCATTCGTTATCGCTTATGGCCCTCACATCGCCTGACTTAAATTCGAAGATTCGTTCGATCTCTACCACCTTGCCATTCGCTAAGTACACTAGCTCATCTCCTGAGATGCATTTAGGTGGAGATCGATTGATTTCATCGGCGAGAAGGACGTTCGTGAAGATGGGCCCTTTCCTTAGCTCGAACTCCCCCGTCCGTTGATTGTAAACGTACGTGCCCGTTATATCGGCTGGAAGTAAATCAGGCGTGAATTGAACCCTCGTGAACTTACAACCGAGCGTCTTAGCGAGGCACTTCGCCATAAGAGTCTTCGCCAAACCTGGGTAATCCTCAATTAAGACGTGCCCATTCGCGAGAACGGCTAATAATAACTTCTCGATTACATCGTCCTTCCCCACTATGACTTTTGAAACTTCCTCTAACACGGCGTTACAAGCTCGAGAGACTTCATCTACGCGGATGGCTTCCACCCCTCCATCTTGTTCAATACGTCGATGAACCATTCGAACGGCTTATCGCTGAAGTCCTTAGATGAGAGCAAATCCACCAAGGACTCATCCTTAACGAGGCCCTTTAACCTCGTCGAATCGGACGATATCCTTCTGACCTCGGCTGCTGGCACGCTTAAGGAAATTGCCACGCGCTCGACGAAAGCGTCCTTAAGCCGTTCGGCTAAAGCGTTATTAAATCTTCCACATCTTTCGATCGAGGCCTTAACGATGGCCCTTAACAGCTCGATATCGCTACGATCGCTTACCCTTAAGCTTGCTCGCTCAAGCCTCCGCCCGATTGGCCGCTTAAACCCTTTCCACGCGTCGTAAAGGAGCGAGGCTGAGAAAGCTACGAAGGACGAGGCGAACAAAGCCCATCCAACGGCCTCGTCGTACGCCCTTAAGCTCCATGAAATGAGGACCGCTAAGACGTACGCTAAGAGGGCCTTCGGCGTTAAAGCCTTAAACCTTTTGAGCTCTCCTCTTGGCAACATCCTCCCTTAGCGCGAGCTCTTCGATCTCCCTTAAGCTTAAGAGGGCTTCGTCAACGTGTCGTTTATAGATCTCATGATGGCTATAGCGAGCTTCCTCGAAAAGCTCGGTGAGCTTATGGATCGATTCCTCTGGGGCGCGTTCAACGCTTCTTTTAACGGCTTCTTCGAATTCCCTCGCCGTCTGATGTTTTTGAGCGATTACGCCTGCTTCTCGCAATAACTCGCACATCCTTCGGTAACACTTTAATACCTCCGCCCTAGGGTCCGAGCCCGCTATCTCCACTTCGTGAGCTACCTCCTTTGCAGCTTTATGAGCTTCCTCACCGGCTTCTTCGATTTCAACTACCCCCTCCTCAAGGGCTCTCTCCCTTAGCGTGAGGGCTTTAGCGAAAATAAACGCGAGCACGATTAAGGACGTGGACAGCGCGAACAATAGCATTGAAGCGTTAATGAGGTAGCGGGCGACGCTCACGAATTCCATCGGTACATTAACGACTTCCTCCGCCGGAGGTGGAGGCACCTCGATTACAGCCTCGCCCTCTTCGACGCCGTTAGGCGATATTAGGCCGAATCGCCCAGCTTGACGAAGTGAGAACAAAGTAAGAACAAAAATAGCGAAGACCAAATAAGCCACGCCGAACGCGCTTAGCTTCTTCCCCCTCGGCTTAAGAAAGGCCCTTTTTACCCTTAGGGCCTCCTTAAGCGACTTGACGATATTCTTAAACTTAACGATTAAGAAGGCCGTCATGACTAAGGCTAAGGCGAACGCCAACGTCGTAAAGCCTAACGCGAGGGCCGGCCTTAATGCTTGAAGGGCTCGTAAGCTTAAGGTTAGCTCGCCCCAGATGAGCTCGCCTCCCTCTACGTATCGACTGATCAAGATCAATACTATTAGAAGGAGCGCTAAAGGGAGCAACGCCCTCTTTAAGAGGGAAGGTCGAGCTCTAAGGCCCTTGTTCACCCTAGGTCCCCTATAGGACATTATTATTTTATCGAGCCGCCCTTATAAATAGCTTGACTTCATCATTTGAATAGCTTAAACTAAGGATAATCCTCTCATCGGGGCTTATAAAGATGCTCTGCTAGTGATAAATGATTCTCACTACGAGCCATGATAAAAACCCCATTTATGCGTTACATACGAGGATAGCATACGACGAAGCTAACTTTAAGGCTCTAATCCTTTTGGCTAAACGGAGCTCAAGAGGCTTTCCGTTCGTTTGAACTTCGCCGCTCGATTGGCGATTAACGCAGCCATCGCGCCGGCGGGGATGCCGCCGTCTATGTTGACGACGGCCAACCCTAGCGAACACGATTGAAGCATAGCCATTAACGCGCTTAGGCCTTTTTCGCCGAAGCCGTAGCCGATCGACGTGGGGACGCCGATAACCGGCACGTCCACCAAGCCGGCGACGACCGATGGTAACGCGCCCTCCCTTCCAGCCACCACGATGATAACGTCTACGTCCTCCTTCATCATCCTCTTAAGATGAGGGAAAAGCCGATGGATGCCGGCTACGCCTACGTCGTAAGCAACGAGGGCCTCGCAGCCCATCTCCTCGACCATTACCCTCGCCTCCTCGGCGATCGGTATATCGCCAGTTCCTGCAGCGAGAATCCCGACCTTTCCGCCAGTTTTCTTCGCGACGAAGCCCTCCTTTTTTAGTAAGATTACCTTAGCCGCTTCATGAAATTGAACGCTTACGTTCAAGGGGGCGGCTTTTATCACGGCGTCCGCGTGTTCCTTTAAGGCTCGGCTTACGATGGCCTTTCCTAACTCGTTTACGACATTCAGCGCTATCCTAACGATATCATCAGTCCTCTTGCCCTCAGCTAAGATTACCTCCGGCACGCCTTTTCGAATCTCGCGGCCGACGTTTACCCTAGCGATATCGCCGATTTCCTCTACTGCCAAAGGGCGTATGAGCCTTTCGGCCTCCTCAACTGATATCTCGCCTTTCTTAAGGCGATTAAGTACCTCCTTCACGTCCCCTCTTAATATAGGGAGGGCGAATGAAGAATTAAAGGGTTCGTGTGCGAGGCGACGAGCGCGTAATCGTCGTAGATTGTCAAACGGCTGGCGTATCGGGCGACATGATCTTAGGCGCCTTGATCGACTTAGGGGCAAATGTCTCTAAAGTCCTAGAGGCGATGGAGGCCGTCAAGGGCTACGTTAAAGGTTACGAAAGCTTAGAGGCCTTCGTTTACGACGTTACGAGGAGGAGGCTTCGAGCGAAAAGGGTCGACGTCAAAGCCGAGGGACCCATCGGCATGGCTGGAGCGGAATTCATAAGGGCCGTTAAGGATTGCGCTAAAGGCCTCGGTCTAAAGGAGGAGGAAGAACGTTTTGCGCTTAACTCCGTTCATACGATAGTGGAAGCTGAAGCAAAGGTCCATGGGGGAACGATCGACGAGGTCCATTTACACGAGATCGGTTCAGCTGAAACGGTCGCTGAAATAATCGGCACGACCGTTGCGCTTAACGACTTAGGCCTCTTTAGCGCGAAGGCTTATTCGACGCCCGTTGCCGTCGGCGGAGGCCTCTTTAAGTC